>DATEMW010000033.1:0-3526 GCA_035275385.1 Candidatus Methylomirabilota bacterium
AGGTCGTAGAGGTTGGCGCTGGCGTGCTCGCGCAGGCCGCGGACGCACTCGACGAGCTTGCGCTCGATGACCTCTTCCAGCGGAGCATCCACCGTGACCGACGTCGCCGCCGAGACCGGTCCGATCGGCAGGTGCTCGGGCAGGATGATCCCGCTCGTGGCCATCACCATCGCGCGCTGCATCACGTTCTCGAGCTCGCGGACGTTGCCCGGCCAGTCGTAGCCCACCAGACGATCGAGCGCTTCGGGGGCGACGCCACGCTCGCCGAGCTCGCCCGTGTACTTGGCCAGCATGTGCTCGATCAGGAGCGGCACGTCGCGCCGGCGCTCGCGCAGCGGCGGCAGGTTCACGCTGACGACGTTGAGCCGGTAGTAGAGGTCTTCCCGGAAGCGCCCTTCCTTCATCAGCGCCTCGAGGTCCCGGTTGGTCGCGGCCAGCACGCGCACATCGATGCGGATCGAATCCTGACCGCCCAGGCGCTCGATCGTGCGCTCCTGAAGCGCGCGCAGGAGCTTGGTCTGGAGCTCGACCGGCATGTCGCCGATCTCGTCCAGGTAGAGCGTGCCGCCGTGCGCGAGCTCGAGCTTGCCCAGGCGCCGCTCCTTGGCGTCGGTGAATGCGCCGCGCTCGTGCCCGAACATCTCCGACTCCAGCAAGGTCGCCGGAATCGCCGCGCACGAGACGGCCACGAACGGCCGGCCGGCGCGCCGGCTGTAGTTGTGGATCGCGCTCGCGACCAGCTCCTTGCCGGTGCCGGACTCGCCGCGGAGCAGCACCGTCACGTCGCTCGCGGCGACCCGGCCGATCGTCTTGTAGACCTCCTGCATGCGCGGATGCCGGCCGATGATCGCGCCGAACTCCCACACGTCCTGCAGGCCGCTCTTCAGGCGCGTCACCTCCTGCGTGAGCCGGCGCGCGGTGAGCGCGCGCTCGATCAGCAGGAGCACTTCGTCGATGTCGAAGGGCTTGGCGACATAGTCGTAGGCGCCGCGCTGCATCGCCTGGATCGCCGTGTCCATCGTGCCGTGAGCGGTCATCACGATCACGCACGCGTCGGCGCGCATCTCGCGCAGGCGCGCGAGCGCGGTGAGGCCGTCGACGCCCGGCATGCGCACGTCGAGGAAGACGACGTCGAACGGCTCGGCCTCGAAGGCCTGCAGCGCCGCGGTCCCGTCCTTGACCGCGACGACCTCGTAGCCGGCCTGGCGCAGGCCCTTCTCGAGGACCCAGCGCAGGCTGTCTTCGTCGTCGGCGACCAGGATTCGCGCCTTCACGTCTTTCATTTCGCGATCGGCAGAAAGCACGTCACGCTCGTGCCGCGCCCCTCGGCGCTCTCGACCTGGATCGCGCCGCGATGCTCTTCCAGGATCCGGTGGCAGATCGAGAGCCCGAGCCCCAGGCCCTTGTCCTTGGTCGTGAAGAACGGGTCGAAGATACGCCCGCGAACGGCGGCGGGAATTCCCGCGCCCTCGTCGGTCACCTGCGCCTCGACCATGCTGCGCTGGCCCCCGCCGAGATCCATCTTGCCGAAGAGCGGGTTGAGGCTGACCCGCGTCGTCAGGGTGAGGCGGCCTCCCCGCGCCATCGCGTCCATCGCGTTGCGCACGAGGTTGTGGAACACTTGCAACAGCCGGTCCTCGTCGCCGAGGATCGGCGGCAGGCTCGGATCGTAGCGCCGGATCAGGGTGACGCCCCGCTCGCGCGCGCCCTCTTCGTTCAGGAGCGTCACGCGCTCGAGGAGCTGGTGCAGGTTCAGCGGCACCGCGCGCAGCTGGATCGGGCGCGCCAGGTCGAGCAGCATCTCGATGATGCGGTTGACCCGATCGACCTCGGTCAGGAGCACGTCCGTGTACTCGCCCAGGCGCGACTCCGGCCCGAGCTCGCGGCGGAGCAGTTGGACGGCGCCGCGGATCGCGCCGAGCGGATTGCGCACCTCGTGGGCGAGGCCCACCGCCATGCGTCCGGCCGCGGCCAAGGTCTCGCCCCGCCGAACTTCGGCCTCGAGCTGGTGGATGCGCGACAGGTCGCGCAGCACCACGACCGCGGCCTCCACCTGCCCGTCCCGTCCGCAGAGCGGGGCGGTCACGAGCGAGACCGGTACCCGGCGGCCGTCGCCTCGGTCGACGAAGCTCTCGGCCTCGGAGCGGCTCTCGCCGGTGGCGAGCGTCTCACCCAGCCGCCGCACGACCGACGCATCCGGCGAGAACACCTCCTTGACGAAGCGCCCCTCGGCGCGCCGCGCCGACCGCTCGGTCAACACCTCGGCCGCCGCGTTCCAGAACACGATGCGCTGGTCGGCATCGACCGCGATCACGGCATCGGGGAGCCCGGCCAGGACCGCCTCGAAGTTCATGACGCGAGCGTGAGGTCGGGTGCTGCGTTCATGGTCAGCGGCGCGCGCTCGCCCGCCACGAGGCGGACCGTGCCGGCCGCGGTGATCATCGCGGCGTTGTCCGTGCAGAGATTGCGGGGCGGGATGTGAAGACGCAGCCCGTGCTCGACGGCGGCGGCATCGAGGGCCTCGCGAAGGCGGGTGTTCGCCGCGACGCCCCCGGTCAGCACGACGCGCTTGATCCCGTGATGGAGCGCCGCCTTGACCGTCTTGCGCACGAGCATCTTCACGGCGGTCTCCTGGAACGAGGCCGCGACGTCGGCGATCTCGGCGGCGCCGAGGGGCGCACGCTGCTTCACGTAGAGCGACACCGAGGTCTTGATGCCGCTGAACGAGAAGTCGGCGGCGCCGTCGCTCATCTGGGCCAGCGGGAACGTGATCGCCTTGGGGTCGCCTGTCTTGGCGGTGCGCTCGATCACCGGGCCGCCCGGAAAGCCCAGGCCCAGGAGCTTGGCGACCTTGTCGAAGGCCTCCCCCGCGGCGTCATCGCGCGTCTGGCCTACCAGCACGTACGAGAGGGGCGCGCGCGCATGGTAGAGCGCGGTGTGCCCCCCTGAGACGACCAGCGCCAGGAACGGATGCTCGGGCGGATCGTCGGTGAGGAACGAGGCGTAGATGTGTCCCTCCAGATGATTCACCGCGACCAGCGGGAGTCGATGAACGTACGCGAGCGACTTCGCGACCGAGCAGCCGACCAGCAGCGAGCCGACGAGCCCCGGGCCCTGCGTGACGGCGATGCCGTCCAGATCGGGCAGGCGGACGTCGGCGTCGGCGAGCGCCTTCTCGACGACCGGGACGATGACCTCGAGGTGCCGGCGCGAGGCGAGCTCCGGGACGACGCCGCCGTACGGCGCGTGGATCGCGTCCTGCGAGGCGACGACGCTCGACAGGATACGGCGACCGTCGGCGAGCACTGCCGCCGCCGTCTCGTCGCACGAGCTTTCGATCCCGAGCACGAGCATCTCTGGTTAGTCCCTACGTCGTCGAACTACCCCTAAAGATAGCAAGGGCGATGCGGCCGAGTCTCAGCTACCCGGCCTCGCATCGCCCTTGATGCGCGCGTGTGAGCTACTGCGGCCGGACCTGGGCCTGCGGATTCTGTCCGGGACGCTGCTGCTCGATGATTCGCATCGT
>DATEMW010000034.1:0-26519 GCA_035275385.1 Candidatus Methylomirabilota bacterium
TGGTGGCCCCAACGGGATTCGAACCCGTGTTTCAGCCTTGAGAGGGCCGTGTCCTGGGCCTCTAGACGATGGGGCCGGCCAACCGCAACGAACGCGGCGATAACTTACACGAAATTTGTTGGCTGGGGGAGGAGGATTCGAACCCCCGCTACGTGGTCCAGAGCCACGCGTCCTACCACTAGACGATCCCCCACCAACGCACCCAACCTTACCATACCGGCCAACGACTCAACGGATGGCGGACTTGAGGGTGCGGCTCGGGCGGAAGCGAGGCACTTTGGCGGTCGGAATGTGAATCTCTTTGCCGGTTCGCGGGTTGCGGCCGTTGCGGGCCGCGCGGCGCGTGACGACGAACGTGCCGAAGCCCGAGATGGTCACGCGGCGGCCGCGGCGGAGCGATTCGACGATGCCGCAAACGAACGCGTTCATGGCGCGCTCCGCGGAAATCTTCGAGCCTCCTGCACTCTTCGCCATGATTGCTACGAGCTCGGCCTTGGTCATCGCGAACCTCGCCTCCCTACCTAACGTGCGCGCGCGACGGTGTCAATCAAGACGTGCGTCTCGGCGCGCGCGACCTGCGTCCGAAGCGAGCAGGACGTTTGGACGAAGGCGAACAGCCGCCAAGATTGCACCCTAAGGGGTCACAGCGAAGACAACTACCGAGCAGATGTAGACAAACTAGGACGTAACGCGGCGCACGGCGTCCAAGAAGAACGTGGGCTGGAAAGGCTTCTCAAGGATGAGAACGCCCGCATCCTTCAAGAACGCAAAGGCGTCGCGGTTGGCCGTGTCACCCGTAATGAAAATGAAACGCTGGCCGAGGGCGGGATCGTCCTGCGTCGCTTCCTTGTAGAACGACTCGCCGTCGCCGTCGGGCATCCGGATGTCCGACACGATCAGGTCGTAGCGCTGGTTGCGCACCCGCTCGAGCCCCTCGCGACCGCCGGTGGCGACGTCCACGCGCCAGCCCGTCTGGCTCAGGATCGTCACGATCAGGTCGAGGACGCTCGCCTCGTCCTCGACGACGAGGGCGATCCGGCCTTCGCCCGTGACGATCATGGGCGAGCCCGCCGGCTTCGCGCGTTGCGCGGCCGGCGATTGCGCGACGGGCACCTCGAGGCGGAACACCGTGCGGCCCGGACGACTCTCGACCACCAGATGACCCCCGTGCTCCTCGACGATACCGTACGAGACCGAGAGCCCCAGGCCGGTGCCGCTGCCGACGGGCTTGGTGCTGAAGAACGGCTCGAAGACGTGAGGCAGCGCGTCTTGCGGAATGCCGGGACCATCGTCGATTACCTCGGCGTGTACCATCCGGCCGTCGCGGCTCACGGTCGTGCTCAGGATGATGCGCCCGCCGGCCTTGCCCTCGAGCATCGCCTGCTCGGCGTTCAACAATAGATTGAGGAACACCTGCTCGAGCTGGTGCGGGTCCGCCAGGACGGGCGGCAGGCCGCGCGCGAACTTCTTTTCGACGGCGATGCCCGAAACCGTGAGCTGGTTGATCCGGAGCGCGAGCGTCTGCTCGAGCACCTCGTTCATGTTGACGGTGGTGCGCTCGGCCGGGCGCTGGCGCGCGAACAGCAAGAGGTTGCGCACGATCTTCGCCATGCGGTCGGCCTGGCTCACCATCAGCTCGATCGGCCGCAGCACGGCGCCCGGCACCTCGCGCGCCAGCAAGAGCTGGCCGTAGCCGACGATGACGCTGAGCGGATTGTTCAGCTCGTGCGCGACGCCCGAGACGAGCTGGCCGAGCGCCGACATCTTCGCGGCCTGCACGAGCTGCACCTGCTTTTCGCCCAGGCGCACCAGGCTGTCGCGGGCGCTCGCGTAGAGGCGCGCGTTCTCGAACGCGAGCGCCGCCTGGTCGGCGAGCGCCTCGAGCGTCTGCAGCTCCTCGCGCGTGAACGTGCTGCCCGGATCGGCGCCGAGCCCGAGGGCGCCGATGACGCGATCGTGGGTCAGGAGCGGCACACCGACGACCACGCGATACCCGCTGGTGCGGATGCGCTCGCGCACCCACGCCGCCAGCTGGATGGCCGGGTCGGACAGGATGTCGGCCGAGGTCACGATGCGGCGGTCGACGATGGCCCGGCCCACGGCGCCCTCGCCCGACTTGAAGATCAGCTCGCGCATGATGTCGGCGTCGGCGCCGTACGCGGCCGTCGCGCGCAGCGAGCCGTCCTCGGGCTCGATCAGGAATACGCCGGCCGCGCGCGCATTGACCAGCTCGGCGGCGCCGCGCGCCAGCAGCTTGGCGATCGGCTCCACCTCCAGCGTTGACGTGAGCTCGCGCGCCAGGCGCGCCAGCACCTCGGCGACGTCGCGGCGCTGCTTGGCTTCGCGGAAGAGCCGCGCGTTCTGAATCGCGATGGCCGCCTGCGCCAGGAACAGCTCGAGCAGGTCGAGCTTGTCCTTGCCGAAGCGCAACGGCTCCGTGTGGGCGAGCGCCATCACGGCGAGCAGCTCGTTGCCGGCGAGCACCGGATAGCCCGCGTAGCTGCGCATGCCCCACTGTTCGGACCAGGCGCGGTTCACGAGCCGCTCGTCGGCCAGCATGTCGTCCACGACCAGCGGCTCGTGATTGCGCGCCACCCAGCCGGTCGCGCCCTGGTCGTACGTCATGATCGTCGGCGAGTACGACTCCATCATCTCGGGCGCGGTGCTGCTGGTGAACGAGAGCGTACGGCGCTGCTCGTCGGCCAGCCAGAACGTGACCAGCTTGGCGCCCGTGAGCTCGGCGGCCGAATCCGAGATGGTTCGCAGCAGCGCGTCCAGCTCGAGCGCGCTCGAGATCCGGCGGTTGACGTTCGTCAGCGCGCGGATGCGCGTCGCCTCGGCGTGCTCGGCCTCGTAGAGCGACGCGTTGCGGATCGCGATACCGGCTTGCTTGGCGAGGAACTCGAGCGCGGCGGTCTCGTCGCTGCCGAAGGTGCGCTCGGTCCAGTAGTGGACGACCAGCGCGCCGAGGATGCGATCCTTCACCGCCAGCGGCGCCGCGGCGGTGGCCTTGAAGCCCTCGCGCTCGATGTCGCTCCGGCGCGTGGGCGCGAGCCAGAGCCGCGTGTCGGTCAGGATGTTGCGCGTGGTCACCGTGCGCCCGTCGCGTACGGCCACGCTGATCGGGCCGCCGCCGATCGGGATCGTGCCGATGCGCGTGTACTGCGCGCTCAGCCGGCCGGCCGCCCGCATCACGCGAAACTCGGGCGCGTTGGCGTCGCCCAGCACGACCATCGCCGACTCGGCGCCCATTACCTCGAGCGCCTTGTTCACGATCGTGTCGAGCACCTCGTTGAGGTTGAGCGATGAGGTCAGCGATTGGCCGATGGCCTCCATCGCCAGGAGCAGCAGAGCGTGTCGCTGCTGGTCGCTGATGTCGCTGAAGAACGTGATCGCGCCGGTAACGCCGCCGTCGCCGTCGTGCCACGGCACGCAGCGAGCCTTGAGCCAGGCCACTCGCTCGTCGCCGGCGACGGTGTGCGGCAGCTCGGCCGCGTCGGGCGTCTCGCCGGCGAGGGCTCGGCGAATCAGCGGGACCAGGGTCGTGTCGCGGAAGAGCGGCAAGAGCGCGGCGGCGCTGCGCCCGACGGCGTCGGCCGCGCGAACGCCGGTGAGACGCTCCATCGCGGCGTTCCACTCGACGACTTCGAGGGCGGGATCGAGGATGACAAGCGCTTCGTTGAGGTTATCGAGGAGGCTCTTGCCTACCTCGAGCTTCTTCGGAACGCGCGCCATCCTCCGAGTATGACCGGACGCCCAGCCCTCATGCAATAATGACGCGATGCGATCACCCCTGGACGTTTCGACCCCCGTGCTCGCCGCCGTCGTCGTGATTCTGTCGTGATGCCGATCCTCGCCATACCACCGCTGGTGGTCGCCCGGCCGTTGGCATTCAACCGCGAGTGAGCTTCACCGACCTCCGACAGCTCGTCGACCACCTCGAGAAGCACGGGCGGCTCAAGCGGGTGGCCGCACCCGTCTCGCGCGATCTGGAGATCACCGAGATCACCGATCGCGTGTCGAAGAGCCCGGCCGAGCGCAACGTGGCCCTCTTGTTCGAGCGGGTCGAGGGCTTCGACATGCCCGTGCTCGTGAACGCGTTCGGCTCCGAGGACCGGATGACCACGGCGCTCGGGGTGAGCCAGCTCGACGAGCTCGGCGAGCGGGTCGCGAAGCTCCTGGATCTGAAGCTGCCGGGCACGTTCGCCGAGCGGCTGGCCAAGCTCGGCACCCTGTTCGACCTCGTGAAGGCCGGGCCCAAGCGCGTGACGTCGGCGCCGTGTCAGGAGATCGTCGAGACCGCGCGCCCCTCGCTGGCCGAGCTGCCGGCGCTTCAATGCTGGCCCGGCGACGGCGGCCGGTACATCACCCTGCCCGCCGTCTTCACGCGCGATCCGCGCACCGGCCAGCGCAACGTCGGCATGTACCGACTGCAAGTGTTCGACGAGCGCACGCTCGGCATGCACTGGCAGACGCACAAGGGAGGTGCCGAGCACCATCGCGTCGCGGAAGAACAGCCCGCGTCGCCCGCGCGCATGCCGGTCGCGATCGCGCTCGGCGGCGATCCGGCGATGATCTACGCGGCGTCGGCGCCGCTGCCGCCGGGTGTCGACGAGGTCGTATTCGCCGGTTGGCTGCGTGGTCAGGGCGTCGAGCTCGTCCGCTGCGTGACGAACGATCTCGAGGTGCCGGCGCAGGCCGAGATCGTGCTCGAAGGCTACGTGGACCCGCGCGAGCGGCGACGCGAGGGGCCCTTCGGCGATCACACCGGCTACTACTCGCTCGCGCGCGACTATCCCGTGTTCCACCTGACGGCGGTCACACGCCGGACGCGGCCGATCTATCCGACGACGATCGTCGGGCGTCCGCCGCAGGAAGACTACTGGCTCGGCAAGGCCACCGAGCGGCTCTTCCTGCCGATCATCCGTCTCATGCTGCCCGAGGTGGTCGACATGAACATGCCCGCGGAGGGCGTGTTCCACAACCTCGTGATCGTCGCGATCAAGAAGCGCTATCCCGGCCAGGCGCGCAAGGTGATGGCCGCACTCTGGGGCATGGGGCTCATGATGCTCGCCAAGACCGTCGTCGTGGTCAGCGAGCACGTGAACGTCCACGATCTCTCCGAGGTGGCGTGGCGCGCCACCGGCAACATCGATCCGCGACGCGACCTGATGATCATCGAGGGTCCGATGGACGATCTGGATCACGCGGCGCTGCGCCACCGCTACGGCGGCAAGCTCGGCGTCGACGCGACCGAGAAGAGCGCCCTCGACGACGTCGCCCAGCCCTGGCCCGACGAGATCGTCATGACCGACGAGATGCGCGAGCGGGTCACGCGCCGTTGGAAGGAGTACGGCCTCTGAGCAAGCTCGGGCGCGTGCTCGACGCGATCAAGTTCGAGCACACGGTGTTCGCGCTACCCTTCGCCTACATCGCGATGGTGCTGGCGGCGCGGGGCTGGCCGGGCTGGTGGACGGTCGGCTGGGTCACCGCGGCGATGGTCGGCGGCCGCACGTGCGCGATGGCGGCCAATCGCGTGATCGACCGCTTCATCGACGCGAAGAATCCGCGAACGGCGAGCCGTCACTTGCCGAGCGGTCTGCTCGGCGTGGGCGAGATGCGCGCGCTGGCGATCGCCGGTGCCGCGCTCATGTTCGTCGCGGCGTGGATGCTGAACCCGCTCTGCTTCGTGCTGGCCCCGCTCGCGCTCGCGTTCCTCGTCGGTTATCACTACACCAAGCGCTTCACGTGGCTCTCGCACTGGGTGCTCGGGTTCACCGACGGCATCGCGGGTGCCGGCGGCTGGATCGCCGTGCGGGGCGCCTTCGATCCGCCGGCGTTCGTCATCTGGTTTGCGCTCACGACGTGGATCGGCGGGTTCGACCTGATTTACGCCTGCCAGGACGTGGCCGTCGACCGCGCCCAGGGCTTGCGCTCGATTCCCGCCCGCTTCGGCGTCCGCGCGGCGCTCATTGCGGCGCGGGTGAACCACGTGCTCACCGCGCTGGCTTTGGCCGTGCTCGGCTGGCAGCTGGCGCTGGGGCCGATCTACTGGGTCGGCTGGCTCGCCGTGGTGGCGCTCTTCGCATACGAGCACTCGCTCGTCAGCCCGCGCGATCTCTCGAGGCTCGACGTCGCCTTCTTCAACATCAACGGCTACATCGCGCTGATCGTGCTCGCCGCGGTGGTGCTCGGCCTGCGGTAGTGTCGGCATCGCGGCTCGCGCCGTCCAAGGCCGACAGCGTGCGTGCGATGTTCACGCGCATCGCCCGACGCTACGACCTCATGAACTCGCTCATGACCGCCGGCCTGCATCACGTCTGGCGCCGGCGGGTCGCCGCTTCCGTCGCCGGCGTGCCCGGCGGGCCCGTCCTCGACCTGGCCACAGGCACCGCCGATCTCGCGATCGCCGTTCGCGCGCGGACGCCGGGTCGGTTCGTCGCCGGCGCCGACTTCTCCGAGGGCATGCTGCAGGTCGGCCAAGCCAAGCTTCGCCAGCGGCGGGTGGCGCGCGTGGAGCTCCTGGCCGCCGACGCGCTCGCGCTGCCGTTCCGCGACGGCGCGTTCGCCTGCGTGATGTCGGCCTTCCTCCTGCGCAATCTGGAGGACCTCAAGCGCGGGCTTGCCGAGATGCGCCGCGTGACCGTGCGCGGCGGGCGCGTGGTGACGCTCGACATCGTCCGCCCCGCCCAGCCGCTGTGGGGCGCGGTGTTCGGCGCGTACTTCAGCCGGGTGGTCCCGGCCATCGGCGCCTTCGTGGCCGGCGACCGGCAGGCGTACACGTATCTTCCGCAGTCGGTCGATCGCTTCGTGACGCCGGACGAGCTGGCCGAGCTGATGGAGGACGTCGGGCTGCGGGACGTGAGCTACCGGCGGCTCGGCCTCGGCACGATCGCGCTCCACGTCGGCATCGCGTAAGGTCCCTGCTCCCGCCCGAGGACCGCCATGTTGCGCGCCGCCGGCGAAGCGACCTATGCTGGGCCGTCGTGACCGCCACCTCGATCCGGAGGCACCAATGGCACGTGCGATCTGGCTCGCCGGACTGCTCGCTCTCGCCCTGTCGGCCTGCGCCGAGACGCGCTCGGCCCACACCAATGGCAACGGCAACGGCGCCAATCCGCCGGACTCGCTGGACCGCGTGTTGAGTCGCACGTTCACCGTGCCGGCGTTCAAGCTCGAGAGCGGCCAGGTGTTCCCAGAGCTGACGCTCGCCTACGAGACGTACGGCCGCCTGGCGCCCGATGGGCGCAACGCGATCCTCGTGACCCACGGCTTCACCAGCAACCACCACGCCGCCGGCAAGTACGCGGTGACCGATCAAACGGTCGGCTGGTGGGACGGCCTCATCGGTCCGGGCAAGGCGATCGACACCGATCGCTACTTCGTCGTGTCGTCCAACATGCTCGGCTCCTCGTTCGGCTCGACGGCGCCGGCCACCAGGAATCCGAAGACCGGCAAGCCCTACGGTCCGGACTTCCCGGACATCACCCTGCGCGACATCATCAGCGCCCAGAAGGTGCTGCTCGAAGGCCTGGGAGTCCAGCACCTGGTCGCCGTCGCGGGGCCGTCGTTCGGCGGCTACCAGACGTTCCAGTGGGCGGTGACATATCCCACCTTCATGAGCGGCGTCATCCCGGTCGTCTCGGCGCCGAAGGGCTCGGGCGGCGACGCCGCCGTCAAGGCGATGACGGACCGTTTCGCGACCCACCCGAACTGGAACGGCGGCTGGCACTACGACCGCGGGGGGATCTTCCCCACGATGCTCAAGCTCCGCATCGAGACGCTCGAACGCTATGGCCAGAACGAGGTGCTCGCGCGCACGATCGCCGATCCCGATCAGCGCGCGGCGCGCCTCAGGCAGCTGGCGGAGGGCTGGGCCCGCCAGTTCGATCCGAACTCGATGGTCGCGCTGCGCAAGGCGGCGGTGAAGTTCGACGCCGAGCGTGACTTCCCGCGCATCCGCGCGAAGGTCCTGTACGTGCTGTCACGAACCGACAAGCTCTTCCCGCCTTCGATCGCGCCGGACGTGATGGACAAGCTCGCCCGCGCCAAGGTCGACGCCAAGTATTTCGAGATCGACACCGAGCTCGGTCACTCGGCGAGCGGCCCGGAGTGGGCGAAGTGGGGGCCGACCTTGAAGGACTTCATCGCGGGGCTCGAGCAGTAGCGTCGGCCGGCCCGGATCACCGGCGGCTGCATATATATGGAAGGCTGATCGCGTGAAGATCACCGAGATCGAGACGATCCCGCTGCGCCTGCCCTTCGCGCAGCCGTTCAAGATCTCGCAGGGCGCCGAGCGTGAGTCGATCGAGACGTTGATCGTGCGCGTGCACACCGACGAAGGCATCGTCGGCATCGGCGAGACCCAGGCGTGGCGCCGGCAGGGCAGCGCCGAGCTCCTGTGGAACCTGGTGCGAACCATCAAGGATCATTTCGAGCCGTTGATCGTCGGACGCTCGCCCTTCGACGTCGCCGGCATCCTGCATACGCTGAACGAGGCGCTCTACAACACGCTCTACGCGCAGGCCGCCGTGGCCGACGCCCTCTACGACATCGCGGGCAAGGCGGTCGGCCTGCCCGTTCACAAGCTCCTGGCCGGCGAATGCCGTGACCGGGTGCGGGTCTGCGGGCTCCTGGCCATGAAGCCCACCGCCGGCGAGCTGATGGAGTCGGCGCACGGGTTCTACGAGCGCGGCTTTCGTCACTTCGGGCTCAAGATCGGCGTCGACCCCAGGCAGGATCTGGCCAATGTCGCAGCACTGCGCGACCGTTTCGGCGACCGCGTCGTTCTGCGCGTCGACGCCAACGGCGCCCTCGCCTACGACGACGCGCTCGCGCTGCTCCGCAAGCTCGAACCGTACGACATCGACGCCGCCGAGCAGCCGATCGCGATCTGGGACCTCGACGGACTGGCCGCGCTCGCGCGCGCGACCAGTATCCCGATCATGGCCGACGAATCGGTGTCCACGGACCACTCGCTGCTCGAGGTGATCCGCCGGCGCGCCGCCACGGTGGTACAGACGAAGATCGCGAAGAACGGCGGCATGTACCGTGTCTGGCGGCTGTGGGCGCTGGCGTCGGCTGCCGGCATGCGGATCTACCCCGGCAATCATCCCAGCACGAGCGTCGCGACGGCCGCGGTCGCGCAGCTCTGCGCCGCCTGGCCCGGACCGCTGATGGAAGGCGTGTTCGCGGTCGGCGTCAGCGGTGCGCTCGGCGCCGACATCGTGACCGAGCCGATCGTGCCGGTGAACGGCGAGATCCGGGTTCCGTCAGGCCCGGGTTTGGGAGTCGAGCTGGATCAGGCCGCCCTCAAGCGCTTCCGCGTCGACCTCTAAGTCGGCAAGACCGACGTGACGAAGGTATTCAGCTCCCGGGTGAAAGCCGTGGGGTTGTCCAGCACCAGATGGTGGTAGCCGGCTGGAATCTCCACGAGCGTCGCGCCCCGGATGGCCGAGCGGAGCTTGTCGGCCATGTCGCGAGGTAGGACCGGGCTCAGCTCGCCGCGGGCGATCAGGGTCGGCGCCGTGATGCGGTCGAGCAAGGTCCACGCGTCGACCGGCCGGCGCTCGGCGTTGCTGGCCGGATCGAAGCGATAGACCCAGGCACCGTCCCGCTCGACCACGCCATTCTCTCCCAGGTGCGCGAGCAACGCCGGGTCGGCGTTCGTTTCGCGTGGTACCAGCCGGAAGGACTGCGCCGCCGCCTCCCGCGACGGATACGGCCGCAAGGTGCGCTCGCCGCGGCGGCGCAGCCGATCCAGCCGGTCGGTCGGGATCATCGGACGCGAGTCGACGATCACGAGCGCGCTCACCCGTTCCGGATGCCAGGCCGAGAACGACATCGCGTTGTGGCCACCCATCGAGTGCCCGATGAGGGCGACTCGCGCCCAGCCGAGCGCGTCCAGCAGCCCCAGCAGGTCCGTCGCGAAGTTTTCGGTGCCGTAGGCGGGCGGATCGGCCCACTGGCTCTCGCCGTGACCCCGCTGGTCGAGCGCGATCACGTGAAACCGGTCGCCGAACGCGGGCGCCACGAAGTCGAACCAGTGCGCGTGCGCCGAACCGCCGTGAAGGAAACAGAGGACCGGACGGCCCGCGTTTCCCCACTCGAGAAAGCTCAACCGAAGCCCGCCAACCACGACCGAGCGCCGCCGCGCGGTCTCGCATCCGAAGCGCGAAAGAGGTGACATGCGCCGAATTGTATCCGTAAAAATTTTTGCTTTGTGCGCTTTCCCGACCCAGCTATTGTCGAAAGTACCGATGAGTGACGAGCGCACGTCGTCGAATCGTCGTCGCAACTTTCTAGACGGAGCCTATACTGCCGGGCTTCTCAGCGTTGCGATTCTTGCCGGCTACGCGGTGCTGGCGCCGTCGGACATCGCCCGCGCGACGCCCGTGGCTCGTCCTCGTCCAGCGCCCACTCCTGGAGCAGTCAGCGAGTATCTCGGCAAGCCGGTCGAGCGCGCGCCCGAGGCGCCGCGCATCACCTGGCCAAAGATGGTCAGTGGTCAAATCCTTGACGCAGACCGCGCGCCGCTCGAGGGCGCCTCGATCGTCATCGGCGGTGTCGAGCATCGGACGGACGCCGAGGGCAAGTTCACCGTCGAGGGTCATCCGCCCGACGCGTCGCTGCTCGTCAAGCGACCCGGCTTCGCGAAGGTGGTCCTCTCGCCCACCCGTGAGCCGATCGAGGTCGTCATGCAGCCGCAGAACATCAAAGCGGCCTACCTGACCTACTTCGGCGTCGGCCACAAGGAGATCCGCGGTCGCGTGCTCGATCTGGCCGTGCGCACCGAGATCAACGCAGTCGTGATCGACGTGAAGGGCGACCGCGGCTGGATCCTCTACCGCACCGAGGTGCCGGAGGCGCTCGCGGTCGGCGCGCAGGGGCCGGGCACGCTGAAGGACTTCGACGCGCTGATGGCCGATTTCAAGGCGCGCGGCATCTACACGATCGCGCGGATCGTGACCTTCAAGGACAACATCCTCGCCAACGGCCGGCCCGACCTGGCCATCATCGACACGCGTACGGGCAAGCCGTGGATCGACAACGAGAAGCTCGCGTGGGTCGACCCGTTCCGCGAAGAGGTGTGGAAGTACAACGTCGCGATCGCGCGCGAGGCGGCCAAGCGCGGCTTCGACGAGGTCCAGTTCGACTACGTGCGCTTCCCCACCGACGGCAAGCTCGGCGCGGCGAAGTACGCACAGCCCAACAACAAGGAGACCAGGCTCCCGGCCATCGCCGGCTTCCTCGGGAAAGCCCGGCGCGAGCTCGGCCCGCTCGGTGTCTACGTCGCCGCCGACGTCTTCGGCTATACCGCCTTCAACGAGAACGACACCGACATCGGCCAGCGCATCGAGGAGCTGGCTCCCCACCTCGACTACTTCTGCCCGATGGTCTACCCCTCCGGCTATCACGTGGGTATCCCTGGATTCCGCAACCCCGTCCAGCACCCCTACGAGATCGTGCACGAGAGCGTGCGGATGATCCGCCAGCGCTCGTCGCACTCGAAGGTGCGGGTCCGGCCGTGGCTCCAGGATTTCAAGGACTATGCATTCGACAAGCGGATCTTCGGTGTGACCGAGGTCCGCGCCCAGATTAAAGGAGCCGACGACGCCGGGGCGGTCGGCTGGATGCTCTGGAACCCCCGGAATGACTACACGGCCGGCGCGCTGCGGCAGAAAGAGGCTTCAGGGAAGAAGTGAAACTTTTTCTCGTGCTCTCACTCATTCTCACCGCGGCTCTATTGTTTGTCTCGTTCGCCGGCGCCGGGGAGCTCGCTCCGAACGAGCTCGGGCGCTTCATGATCCTGGAGTACCACAAGATCGACTACCCCGAAGAGCGCTGGACGCGCACACCCGAGAACTTCCGGCGCGATCTCGAGACCCTCTACGCCAAGGGCTATCGGCTCGTGAACCTCGGCGACCTGCTCGACCGGCGTATCACCCTGCCGGCCGGCACCACGCCGGTGGTGCTCACCTTCGACGACTCCTCGCCCGGACAGTTCCGGTACGTCGAGAAGAACGGCACCTTCGAGATCGATCCCAAGTGCGGCATCGGCGTCCTGGAGGCGTTCATCAAGGAGCATCCCGACTTCGGCCGCGGCGGCACCTTCTACGTGCTGCCCGGCGCGAGCCCGCCCAACCGGCTCTTCAACCAGCCGGCCCTCGAAGGCAAGAAGCTCCAGTTCCTGGCCAGCAACGGCTACGAGATCGGCAACCACACCCTGTGGCACGCCAACCTCGCGAAATACCCCGAGGCGACGGTGCGCGCCCAGGTCGCGGAAGCGCAGGTGTGGATCCAGCGCCACGTCCCCGACTACAAGACGCGCACTCTGGCGCTTCCGCACGGCGTCTATCCGTCCGACGTGAGCTGGGTGCTCCGCGGCTCCGCCAAGGGCACCAGCTATAGCCACGATGCCGTGCTGATGGTGGCGGGCGGCGCAGCCCCCTCGCCCTATTCGCGGTCGTTCGATCCGATCCGCCTGCCCCGGATCCAGGCGGTCGAGCGTGATCTCGGCTACTGGCTCACGTACTTCGACAAGAATCCGCAGGAGCGCTTCGTGAGCGACGGAGATCCGAACTCGGTCACGGTCCTGACCACGCAGCGCGACCGGCTCCGCGACGAGTTCAAGACGAAGCGGGTCGTCGAGCGCGCGAGCCGCTAGCGGCAGCCGACGAAGGTCGAGCTCAACCCGATCACGTGCAGCCGGCCATCATCCAGGATCGTCATCTGGATGGTGGCCGGCGGCTCCGATTTCTTCCAGCTCCGCTCCGACAGGATCTCGATCGAGTAGGCCAGGCCTGTGCCGAGCTTCTGCGCCTGGGTGTGGTAGGCCCAGAACGTTCGCTGCCCGCGCTCGTACCCCTGGTAGTCGCAGCGCGTCTCGATGACCCGCCAGGCGAATTCCTGCACCGGCTGCGGCACGGCACTGTCGCGCGCAAACATGATTCGGGAGTCCGCGGTGACCGCCGCGACCCCGACGGACGGCTCGCCCGCGACAGTTATCGCGATGGTCAAGGCCAGCGCCAATGCGGGAGCCACCGAACGGATCACCAGCGTGAAATCCTCTCTGGTGTTTTGATGCCGCGGCGGCGTGATGTGTTACTACTTAGCGGTACATGAGATACGACGCGCGGCGATTCAAGAAGTTGCTGCGGTCGACCTCGCTCCAGGCCACGAGCCGATCGAGCACCTCGCCCCTCAGAAATGCCCACATCGTCGTGCGGTTCACCAGGAGGTTCTGGATGTTCTCGGGCCTGAACTGGTCGCGGTGACGCTCGCGTAGAGTCCGCGCCAGCGCGAAGGCCACCGTCACCGGACGAATCGCCTCGCGGTCGGTGACGACCATCCGGAGCCCGCCGCAAGCAACGCCCGCATACACATCGGCGGTCGGCGTGAACCAGATCGGGTCGAACCGCACACCCCGCAGAGCTTGTCGGTTGAGCGCCTCGGCCAGACCCCGCGGCTCGATCCACGGCGCCCCGATGACCTCGAACGGCATGTCGGTGCCGCGCCCGACCGACAGGTTGGTCGCCTCGAGTAGCCCCACGCCCGAGTAGAGCAGAGCCTGGGTCACCGACCGGATGTTCGGCGACGGGTTGACCCAGGGCAGGCCGGTCTCGTCGAACCAGCGGTCGCGATCCCATCCGACCAGCGGCACCACCGTGAGCGAGACCGGGATCTTGCGCTCGGCGGCCGCCATGCGGCCGAATTCGCCGATCGTCATTCCGGTTCTGACCGGGATCGGGTGCGGCGCCGTGAACGACTGCAGATCGAGGTCCATCAGCGGCCCCTCGACCACCCGGCCATTGATCGGGTTCGGTCGGTCGAGCACGACCACGGGGATGCGCTGCTTGGCGGCCTCCTCCATCACGTAGACCAAGGTCGTCAGGTAGGTGTAGTAGCGGGCCCCGACGTCCTGGATGTCGAACACCAGGAGCGTGATGTCCTTGAGCATCGACGAGGTCGGCCGGCGGGTCACGCCGTAGAGGCTCCAGATCGGCTTTCCCGTGATCACGTCGCGGCTGTGAGGCACGTCGGTGTTGGACTGGCCCATCAGACCGTGCTCGGGGGAGAAGATCGCCTGCAGCTTTACGCCCGGCGCGTTGGCGATCAGGTCGATCGCGCGCCGGCCCCGCATGTCGATACCGGTCTGGTTCGTTATGAGTCCGACCGAATGTCCGGACAGCATGGCGAATTTCTGATCGGCAAGCACGTCGAGGCCCGTGAGCACGCGCTCGGGTGGCAGCGCCGCTTCGCCGGGCAGCACACGGTCGGTTGCCGGGCCGTCGGCCGCGGGCCCGCTGGTCGTGCCCGGGTCCGCCACAACAGGCGGCTGGAAGAGCTGGGCGCCCGCGACGGCGGCGGCTCGGATACGCAGATCTCGGATGCGCGCCGCGCCGCCGCCGTGGGGGTGCACGCGGTTCGTGAGGACGATCAGATAGCTTCGGCTTGCCGGGTCGATCCAGACGGCCGTGCCCGTGAACCCGAGGTGGCCGACCGAGCCCTCCGGAAAGAACGGCGCCATCGTCTTCGAGAACGACGAGCTGACGTCCCAGCCGAGCGCGCGGCTGCCCTTGATGTCGGGCGCCGGCTCCCACATCTCCTTGACCGTGGTGGGCTCGAAGACGCGCTTGCCCTCGAGCGTGCCGTGGTTGAGGAGCATCCGGATGAGACGCGACAGGTCGCCGCTGGTCGAGAACAGACCAGCGTGGCCGGCGACTCCGCCGAGCAGGCGGGCGCGCTGGTCGTGGACCTCGCCGCGCAGCAGAACGCCGTTGACGAATTCCGTCGGCGCCACACGGCCCAGCGAGGAAGCCCTGGGATGAAAGCTCGTATCGTGCAGCGCCAGCGGCTGGAAGACGGTCTTTTCGAGATATCGGTCGAGCGTGGTGCCGCTGACTCGTCGGACCACCTCGGCCAGCAGGATGAAGCCGGTATCGCTGTACTGGAAGGCCGAACCGGGCGGATAATCCAGGGGCAGCTTGGCAATCGCGCTCGCCGCGCTCGGAAAACCGTTCGACACCGCAGCGTTCGGGGGATAGGCGACGAGCCCGGCGCTATGGGTCAGGAGCCGCTTGATCGTGATCTCGTCATACTGCTTGTCGCGGAACTCCCGCAGATACCGTCCGAGCGGCGCGTCGAGCTTGATCTGTCCGCGCTCGACCAGGGCCATGACGGCCAGGGTCGTGCCGAAGGGCTTCGTGAGGGACGCCAGATCGAAGATCGTGTCGACCGTCATCGGCGCCGGCTGCGGAAGCAGGCGACGCGATCCGTACGCCCGATGCAGCAAGATGTCGTCGCCACGGCCGATCATGATGACCGTGCCGGGGATCTCGCCGCTGTTTACGGCGTCATTCGCGGCTTCGTTGATTCCGGAAAAATTCAGCGGTCCGGAAACGTCACGGGGTGGAGCGAAGGCGGACGCGGGAAGCGTGAGCAACGCGAGCAGCAGTACGCCGGCCACACGAGCAACGAACACCATACGATCTTAGCATCGTGAGGCCGAACCCATGACACCCAGTCCGTTCTTCGGAACTTCGCTGCGGCGCGACCCCACGCAGCCCGCCGACCTCAACGCGCGCATCGACGCACAGCTACGCGAGCGCCTCGAGGAGGCGGTGGACTTCGTCTGTCTCGAAGCGCTCGTGAAACGACGCCAGGCGCTCTCGCTGCCGGCCCCGAGTGCCGACAACACACGCGACCGCGAGGAGTTCACGCAGAGCGTGCACGTGTTTCTCGCCGAGCTCTGGAACGCGATCGCGCCGACGCTCAGCGAGACGCAGCGCCCGAAAATCGCCGCCGCCGAGCGCGCGCCCGGCGATGAGACGCAACGGCTGCTCGGCGTGCACGTCGCGCTCGCGCGCGAGCTGCCGGACTACTGGCAGCGATTCGAGGCGGGGCGCGTCGCGTACGCCGAGCAGATCGAATCAGGCAGCGAGCGCCGCGGACTGCTCGGACGCCTCTTCGGCCGCGGTTGACCGCCAGGCGCCAAGCGCCCAGAGATTCTCGAGATCCTCCAGCGCGCGACGCCATCGCCCGTAGCTGTCGAGCAGCGATTCGCGAACGGCCGCCAGCTTCGCGTCAGCGTCGTCGAGCCGCGTCTTCAAGGTCGGGTTGGCGCCGCGAATAGTCTCGAAGCCTCCCGCGGGAACCGACGTCGCGAGGCGATCGAGAAGGCCAGTCAGCTCTTGGTGCAGCACGCGCTCTACCGGGTTCATCGGAGACACCTCCCCTACAGTTGAAATACTAAACAGGTGTTGACTTAGTGTCAAGGGCAATGCGATCCACACCGTGTGTGTGATGAGTGAAGCGGCGGTCGTATTCGCGCGCGGCGTGAAGAGCACGCGATCGAGTCGAGATTCCCCTGCCCAACCACCGCGAGCGTCGGGCGCCCACACCTGTACGACGTCGGCACGGGGGCGAACGATGCGTTACCGATCCTGCTCGTTCGCGTGACGCGCGCGTGACGTCACGGCTCGGCGAGCTCTCGACGCGCAGGCGTGCAACGCGCGCCGTGAATCTTGTCTTCGCGCGCCACCCGGCGCACTATCTCCGCCACGGAGGTGGCCGTGAGCGATCTCTGGCGGCTCGACGCGACAGCGCAGGCCGCTCTGGTACGCGAGAAATCAGTCCGGCCGATCGAGCTGGTCGAGGCGGCGATCGCGCGGATCGAGAGTCTCAACCCGAAGCTCAACGCCGTCGTCACGCCGATGTTCGACCGCGCCCGCGCCGAGGCGTCCGTCGCGGCGGCCGACGGACCCTTCGCCGGCGTGCCGTTCCTCCTGAAGGATCTCCTCGCCGAATACGCCGGCGTCAGGTTCACCGAGGGCTCGGCCTTCCTGGACGGCCGCTACACGCCCGAAGCCGATAGCGAGCTGACGCGGCGTCTGCGACGCGCCGGGCTCATCGTCGTCGGAAAGACCAACACGCCGGAGCTCGGCATTCTTCCGACCACAGAGCCGCGACTGTTCGGACCCACGCGCAATCCGTGGAGCCTCGGGCGGACGCCCGGTGGCTCGAGCGGCGGGTCGGCGGCCGCGGTGGCCGCGGGCCTGGTCGCGATGGCGCACGCCAACGACGGCGGAGGCTCGATCCGCATTCCCGCGTCGTGCTGCGGCCTCTTCGGCCTCAAACCCACGCGCGGCCGCAATCCGCTCGGTCCGATCTACGGCGACGTCTTCAGCGGTCTGGCGGTCGAGCACGCGGTGACGCGCTCGGTGCGCGACAGTGCGGCGCTGCTGGACGCGACGGCCGGCCCCGACGTTGGCGATCCCTACACCGCACCCGCGCCGGTGCGCCCGTATCTCGAAGAGATCAACCGGCCGCCTGGATTCTTGCGCATCGCGTTCACCTCGCGCGCCGCGACCGGCGTGCCGGTCCACCCCGATTGCGTGAGCGCAGTCCACGACGCCGCGAGGCTCTGTGCCGATCTCGGCCACGACGTCACCGAGGCGCCGCTCGAGCTCGAGGGCGACCTCATCAGCCAGGCGTTCATCACGGTGTGGGCGGCCGGTGTGGCGTGGAGCATCGACGACTGGGCGCGGCGCACCGGGCAGACGCCGAGCGCCGACTGTTTCGAGCCCCTCACCTGGGCGCTCTACGAGATGGGGAACCGCCGCCGCGCCGCGGACTATCTGCTGGCGGTCCAGGACCTCCAGCGGATCAGCCGGCAGGTCGCGCGCTTCTTCCTCGACTACGACGTCTGGCTCTCGCCGACGCTCGCGGAGCCGCCGCTGCCGCTCGGCAGCCTCGATCCGACACCGGACAATCCGATGCAGGGCATCTTCCGCGCGGCGCAGTTCGTCCCGTTCACACCGATCTTCAATGCGACCGGGCAGCCGGCGATGTCGGTGCCGCTCTTCTGGAGCCGCGAGGGGCTACCGATCGGCGTGCAATTCGCCGGACGCTTTGGCGACGAGGCAACGCTCTTCAGGCTGGCGGCGCAGCTCGAACAAGCGCGTCCCTGGGCCGGCCGGTGGCCGAGCGTGGCAGCGGACGGCCGTGACTGATCGACCCGACGTGGGCGCGCGGAACACGACGTACTCCTACGACCCGGCAACGTACGGCGAGCGAATCGCCGACGTCTACGATGACTGGCCGCGCCTGCCCGCCACCGGTGAGCGTGCCGTGGAGTTCCTGGCGGCGGCCGCGGGCCGCGGACCGATCCTCGAGCTCGGCATCGGCACGGGCCGGCTCGCGCTGCCGCTCGCGAACCGGGGATTCGCGGTCCACGGCATCGACGCTTCGCCGGCGATGGTCGCCAGGCTCCGCGCGAAGCCCGGCGGCGATCGAATCCCGGTCACCCTGGGGAATTTCGCCGAGATGGCCGTCTCCGGGCGGTTCTCGCTGATCTTCGTCGCGTTCAACACGTTCTTCGGCCTGCAATCGCAGGAGGATCAGATCCGCTGCTTCAACGGCGTCGCGGATCATCTCACCGACGGCGGCGTGTTCGTGATCGAGGCGTTCGTGCCGGACGTGAGCCGCTTCACGCAGGGCCAGCGCGTGGGCGTGACCCACGTGGACGGCGACGTCGTGCATCTGGAATGCAGCGTCCACGACCCCGTCGCCCAGCAGGTGCACTCGCACCAGATCGTCATCACCGACGGCGGCGCGAAGCTGTACCCTGTCGACATCCGCTACGCGTGGCCGTCGGAGCTCGACCTGATGGCGCGCCTGGCCGGCCTGCGCCTGCGCGAGCGGTGGGGCGGCTGGAGCCGCGAGCCCTTCGGGGCCGCGAGCGGCGCTCACGTGTCGGTCTACGAGCGCGCCCGTTAGGCACCGGACGAGAAAGGAACCCATGACGAACGTCGCCGATCTCGATACTCCTGTCGTCACCGTCGATCTCGACATCATGCACGACAACATTCGCCGCGTGCAGGCTCATCTGTCGCGACACGGCATCGGTAACCGGCCGCACATCAAGACGCACAAGATCCCCGCGATCGGCCGGATGCAGATGGAGGCGGGCGCGATCGGCATCACCTGTCAGAAGCTCGGCGAGGTCGAGGTGTTCGTCGACGCGGGTGTCGCCGACGACGTGCTGCTGACGTACAACATCATCGGGCGCCCGAAGACCGATCGCCTGATGGGCTTGATCAAGCGCGTGCGCCGGTTCACGGTGGTCCTCGACAACGAGGTCGTCGCACGCGAGCTGTCCGAGGCCGCCCGGGCCGCCGGCGTCGACGTGCGGTTCCTGGTCGAGTGCGACACCGGATTCGGCCGTACCGGGGTGCAGACGCCGGATGAGGCCTTCGATCTCGCGCGGACGGTGGCACGCCTGCCCCGGATGCAGTTCGAGGGGCTCATGACCTTCCCCAACCGCGACCCGAACACGCGCGACTTCTTCGAGCGCGCGCTGGCGCTCTTCAAGCAAGCCGGCATCGCCGCGCCGGTGGTCTCCGGCGGCGGCACGCCGGCGCTGTTCACCGCACAGAACTTTCCGATGCTGACCGAGCATCGCGCCGGCACCTGCGTCTACAACGACGCGATGGTCGTCTCCACCGGCACCGCCACCTGGGACAACTGCGCGATGCGCGTGCGCGCCACCGTCGTCAGCCGGCCGACCCCCACCCGCGCGATCGTCGACGCGGGCTCCAAGGTGCTGACGTCGGATCTCTACTTCATGAAAGGCTACGGCCACGTGATGGAGTACCCCGAGGCCGCCGTGACGGGCCTCTCGGAAGAGCACGGCACCGTGGATCTCTCGGCCTGCGCCGAGCGCCCGAAGGTCGGCGACATCGTCCACGTGGTGCCCAATCACTGCTGCGTCGTCACCAACATGGTCGACGAGATCTACGGCGTCCGACACGGCGCCGTCGAGGTCACCTGGCCGGTCGCGGCCCGCGGCAAGGTACGTTAGGCGATTCGGAGGACACTGATGCCCTCAAAGACGGCGGCGAGCAAGGACCGGACGCAGCGGGCGGACGCGCTCATCGCGCGGATGAAGAAGGCCCGCGGCTATATCTACCCCGAGTGGGAATTCGCGGCGCGCGAGGATCCTGACTTCGTCGAGGCCTACAACCGGATCTACGAGCTGGGACTCGGCGAGGGCCGGCACGTGTCCGTGAAGGTACGCGAGTTCATCGCGATCGCGCTGCTCGCCTTCCGGGGCTCGGACAAGGCCGCGCTCGTCGCGCACATGCAGCGGGCGATGCGCTTCGGCGCGACGCGCGAGGAGCTGTTCGAGGTGCTCGAGACGTGCATGGTCCCCGGCGGCGCGCCGACGTTTCATCGCGGGCTCAGCGCGCTGCTGGACGTGAAGTAGGCGTTTCACACACGGCGAGCGTTTCACCCACGGAGAGCGAGCGATGGCTTCCCCTGTGCGCGCGGCGGTGCTCGTCAAGCCCAAGACCCTGGAAGCGCAAGAATTCGCGCGGCCGGCGATCGGCGCCGACGACGCGCTGCTGCGGATCGAGGCGTGCGGCATCTGCGGCAGCGACTACGAGCAATACGAGGGCGCCCAGCCTCAGCACGAAGACTACACGCCCTATCCGGTCATTCCGGGCCACGAGCCGCTCGGCGTCATCGAGGAGATCGGCGCCAACGCCCGCGCGCGATGGGGCGTGGTCGAAGGCGATCGCGTGGCCGTGCGCTCGGGCTACGGCTGCGGCCGCTGCGAGGCCTGCGCGCGATGGGAGCCGCGGCTGTGTCCCAAGCGCGGCGGCACCTACGGCTACACCGACGTCAACAAGCCGCCCCAGCTCTGGGGCGGCTACGCCGAGCGCATGTATCTCTCACCGTATTCCGTGGTCAAGAAGATGGACCCGCGCATCCCCGCCGGCGTCGCGGTCATGTTCAATCCGCTGGCGGCCGGTCTCTCCTGGGCCAGCTCGGTCCCGGGCACGAAGCCGGGCGATCGCGTCGTGATCCTCGGCGCCGGCCAGCGCGGGCTCTGCAGCGTCATCGCGGCGCGCGCGGCGGGCGCCCGGCAGGTCGTGATCACCGGGCTCAGCCGCGACGCGCAGAAGCTCGCCCTCGCGCGGGAGCTCGGCGCCGACGCGGCCGTGGACGTCGAGCGCGAGGACGTCGTCACGAGCGTGCGTGAGCTGACCGGCGGCGGCGCGGAGGTCGTCGTCGACACGACGCCGTACGCGCCGCGCTCGCTGAACGACGCGATCGCGATCGCGGTCCGCAAGGGACGGGTCGTGGTCGCGGGCCTGAAGGGCCTCAAGCCTGCGCACGACGTGCCGGTCGACGACGTGATCTACAAAGAGCTCACGATCCGCGGCGTGCTCAGCATGCCGGTCGACGAGACGTTCCGCGCGATCGAGCTCATCGAATCCGGCCGCTATCCGTTCGACAAGATGCACACGCTGTCGTTCCCGCTCGAGCAGGCCGAGGAGGCGATCCACGCCCTCGCCGGCCATGTGCCCGGCGTGAATCCGATCCATCTGGCGATCGTGCCCGGCGCGCCGCGCGTCAGCCTGCCACGCTGAGCTGCGGTTGAATCAGCTCAGTGCGTAGGCGCTGACCAGGAGGACGACGCAGGCGATCGCCAGGGCCACCGACATGCTGCCGCCGGCCGCCACGACGAGGCTCACGCTGACCGGCCCGGCGATCTGCCCCAGCGCGAACGCCGAGGTCATCGCCGCCATCAGGGGTGTCGCGCGCGCACCCGCGAAGCTGCGCGCCTCCTGCATGCCGATCATCGTGATCACCACGAACGTGCCTCCGACCAGAAGCGCGGCAATCATGATCGATGCGATGCCGGACCAGAGGATGGGCAGCGTCACGCCGAGGGCCATGACGAGATGGCTCACGATCCAGAGCCGGCGATCGGTGATGAGCCCGCGCAGCACCGTGGTCCCGAGCGTCGACCCCATCGCCGCCGCGCCGAAGATCGGCCACGACCAGCCGAAGACCGCCGGGTCCCGGACGATCTGCTTGGCCATGACCGGCAAGAACGTCGCGGGGATGATGTACCCGAAGCCAAACGCGCCGTAGCAGAGGACCAGGCGCAGCGACTCGCGGTCCCACGCCATCGCGCCGGCGCCGGGCCGCTCCGCCGTGATCGCTGACGCGGCGGCGCGCGCGCGGAAGACGGTCCAGATGGCCAGCGAGAGCCCGACCGCGAGCACACCCATCACGATCCAGGCGCACGCCGAGCTGGTGCCGGCGTACATGAGCACGAGACAGACAACGCCCGCGAGCGCGATGCCCGTGCCCACGCCGGCGTAAACCGTACTGCCGAGCTCCGGGCGCCCCATCGACGCCAGACGCTCCAGGCTCCACGCCGACACGTAAATCAGCACCCACGCGCTGGCCACGCCGGCGAGCGCCCGGAGGACGAGCCACACGCCGACGTGATGCTCGAGCCCCATCGCCAGGGTCGTGAGCCCGATGGCGGCAAGGCCGACGCGAATGCCGGTCGTCGCGCCGATCCGCCACCAGATCACTGACAGCGCTCCGGCCAGATAGCCGAGGTAGTTCGCGGACGCGAGCCAGCCGCCCATCGCGATCGACACACCGGCGTCCTCCTGCATCATCGGCAGGATCGGCGTGAAGGCGAAGCGGCCGATGCCCATCGCGACCGCGAGCGCGACGAGCCCGGCAAGCGCGACGGACACCGCGGAGCGCCGCGCCGGAGCGTCGGTGATCACGGCTCGGCCAGATCGGGGAAGAGATCGACCGGCCAGAGCCGCTGGCCCGGCAGGTCGGCTTTGAGAAAGCGGAATCCAGCGCGGGTCGCGTAGTGATCGTCGACGTCGGTGTCGCCGATGTGGTAATAGGCGGCCGCGGCCGGAAAGCGCGCCTTGACGGTCTCGAGCTGGTGCTTGAGCGCGGTGAAGTCGACCGCGATCTGCAAGCGCTCCCACATGCTCGTCTGGTGGCTGATCGGCCGGTCCGAGCAGCTGCCGATCAGATAGCCCAGACGCTTGGCCGTCTTCACGAGCGCGATCGTGACGATCCCGGGCGGGTCGCCGACCTCCAGCGTGCCGTCGATGTCGAAGCTCACGAGCGTCACCATCGTCGAGTCTCGACCACGTGTAACGTCCGGCGCCGCTCGCGTCAAGTGACAACCACGCGCTGGCTCGCACGTCGAGCCAATAAGTTCGTCGTTGTCTCGTGATTGGCCGTTTACCGTCTTGAGCGCCGCCCCTACACTGACGTCTCGTGAGCACACCGGCAACGATGCCTCGCACGATCCCGAGCCGCGGCCGATTGATGACCACGCTGTTCGTGGCTCAGGTGTGCGGCAGCACCGGTCACTCGATCGGCATGGCGATCGGCGGCATCATGGCCGCCGGCATCACCGGCACGAACACCTGGTCGGGCATTCCGATCGCCGTCGGCGCGCTCGGCACCGCGCTCGCCAGCTGGCCCCTCTCGCGCTTGATGGAGCGCTACGGACGCCGGCCCGGTCTCGCGCTCGGCTACGGCCTCGCCGTGCTCGGCACGCTCATCGGCATGGTCGGCGTCACGCTCGGCAGCTTCACGCTCCTGCTCGCCGGCATGGCGCTGTTCGGCATCTCACAGACCTCGAATCTCCTGAGCCGTTACGCGGCTGCCGACGTGAGCCCGACCGCGCAGCGCGGCCGGGCGATGGGTCTCATCGTCTGGGGCTCGAGCGCCGGCTCGATGATCGGGCCGAACTTGATGGAGCCGGCGCTGCGTCTGGGCGGAGCACTCGGCATCGCGCCCACGGCCAGCGCGTTCCTGATCAGCGTCGCGGGCTACACCGTGGCGGCGATCCTGCTCGAGCTGTTCCTGCGCCCGGACCCGCTCGCGGTCGCGCGGCGTCTCCACGAGAGCGTGTCGGCCGGCACGGCGGCCGTGCCAGCGCGCGGTCTCGCCGAGATCCTGTCCGACGTGCGCGTGCAGCTGGCGCTCGCCACGCTCACGATCAGTCAGTTCGTGATGATCAGCACGACGTCGACCTCACCGGTATATCTGCACGATCAGGGGCATACGGTGCGGACGATCGGCGTCGCCGTGGCGCTTCATCTGGGCGGCATGTACATCGCCTCGCCCCTCTCCGGCTGGCTGTGCGATCGACTCGGACGGCTCCCGATGATCGGTGTCGGAGCGCTGGTGCTGATCGGGGCGGTGATGCTCGCCGGGCTCGCGCCGGGCACCGATCGCACCCTGGTCATCCTCGGCTTGTTCCTGAACGGGATCGGCTGGAACTTTGCGTTCGTCGCCGGCAGCGCGCTCCTGACCGACGCGCTCTCGCCCGCCGAGCGCGCGTCGACTCAGGGGCTCGCCGATCTCTTCATGGGCATGATGGGCGCGTTTGGCTCGGCCGCCGGCGGCATGATCCTGGGCGTGTGGGGCTTCACGGTCCTCAACACGCTCGGCGCCGCGCTGGTGCTGGGGCCGCTCGCCGCCACCTTGCTGCGCCGGCCGGTGCTCGCGACGTCCTCACCGCGCAGCTGACCGGCAGGCTGCCGAGAACGACTCGGCAGCCTGCACGCCGGCGCTTCGACTACTCAGTCTCAGTCCTTGTCGTCGTCGTGGTCATGGTCGCGATCGTCGTGATCGTCGTGGTCGTGCTTGTGCCCGTGGCGCGGAGGCGCGGCGATGTCCGGGTCGATGAACACCGCGAGGAGCTGGCCGCCCTCGACCAGCTCGGTGTCGGTGCTGACCTTGTGGGCCTGAACGTCCAGCAGGAACCAGCCGTCGCCGAGAATGTGCGCGGCGTCGATGATGCCGGACGTTTCCTCGTCGGCCGTGATGAACGCCGGCGAGGGCGAATTGGCGGGATCGAAGAACGCCGGATTGTGATGCGCGACCTCGACGAACTCGCCTGTCGCGATCTGGTACGCCCACACCTTCGACACGCGCGCGTTGTTACCCGGGTCCTCGTCCATGACGATGCGGCCGAGCCGGTCGATCGTCACGTTGTCGAGCATGCCGTGGCCCTCGGTGCCCTTGAGGAGGATCTCGATGGTGCCGCCCTGCTCCGGGCGCTCGATGTCGTCGAAGCGAAGGCGCCAGAGCCGGCAGTTCAGGGTCAGGCTCGCGGTCGTCACGAAGTAGAAGTCTTCACTGTGCCGGCGGCGGGGATCCCACGCCCCATCCTCGGGCCGCTGAAGCCGCGTCACGCCCGCGTCGATCGACGCCTGCTCGAGCTCCAGCGCGCTCAGAGCGGAGACGTCGCCGAAATTGTGGAAGCTGAAACGGCCTGATCCGACGAATCCGCTCGTGGCGTTTCCGAGGCCGAACTCGTTGCTCTCCTCGGCGACCGCCTTGCCGCCGACCGTGATCTTCAGGCCGTAGAAGCTGCCGTTCGTGAGGCCGGCCCGGTCGATCACGCTCCCGCGGTTCGTCTTCGTGCCGACGTACATGTACACTTCGCTCGGAAACGCGCTGGCGACGCCCGCCGTGCTCAGATTGCCGTCGTCGGTGAGCATCACGATGGTCTTCCGCTGGGGGAACGGACTGGCCACGCAGTTCTCGTAGGCCATGTGGCCCAGCCGCGGCAGCTGCCAGGCCTCACCGCTGTGCGGGCCCGTTGCGATCCGCGCCCAGGCGCGGCCGCCGCTGACTTCCTCGCCGTTCATGTAGATGCGCTCGAGCGTTCCCTTGCCCTGGTGCCAGAAGGCGCCGGGCTTGGGCAGGTCGGCCGAGCAGTGGCGCTCCCACACCGTCGTGCCCGGCACGTACTTCTGGGCCGCCATGTCCCACAGGAAGACCTTCTCGGGCGACGACGTGAAATCCTCGCCCTTGAGCACCTCGAGCGTGCGGCGATCGATCTTCCAGCGCGAGACGAACGCGCCCTTCGAGCCGTGCCCGCGCGCGATGCCGTTGGTCGCGAGAAGCTCGTGGTTCATGATCAGCGTGAAGTCGTGACCGTCGCTGTTGAAGGCGCCCAGGCCGTCCGGGATCCCAACCATCCGATAGCCGCGGATCGAGTCGCCGGTGGTCAGGATCGGGATCGTGCGCACGCCCGGAAGGGTCGGCACCAGGTACGGCTCCGTCGTCGTGCTCGGCGCCAGGCCGCGGTGCGCGAGGGCTCGCGCCGGCTTCAGCAGCGAGGGGCCGCCGAGCAAGAGGGGCGCCGTCGCCAGCGCCCCCTTCAAGAACGAACGTCGGCCAAGCTTCCGCGTGGATCCGCGCTTCATAGAGCCTCCTCGGTGTGGGGGAAGAGCAGTGCGTCGCCGGAGGCTCTTATCGCAGGACTACATGATGGGGACGTGACGAAACGTCGATGAATATGTGACGAGCCGCGGACGGTTCGGCGACGGAGCGAGGACTTCGGTGATCAGGCGCTAGACGACGCGGTCGGCGCGCAGCTTCTCGATCTCGTCGCCGCTCATGCCGAGCAGACCCGAGAGGACCTCGTCGGTGTGGCTGCCGAGTGCGCCGCCGGCGTGCGTGACGCGTCCCGGGGTCAACGAGAGCTTGGGCACCACGCCGGGCTGGGGCAGCGCGCCGAGCGCGTCGGCCGGGACGTCGATGATCATCTGACGCGCGCGGTAGTGCGGGTCGGCGAAGATGTCGGCCATGCTCATGATCGGCGAGTGCGGGATGTCGGCGGCCTTGAGCTCGGCCAGCGCCTTGTCGAAGGGGCG
>DATEMW010000035.1:0-4825 GCA_035275385.1 Candidatus Methylomirabilota bacterium
AGAGCCCGGGCGCCCTCGAAGCCGGCCCAGAAGCCGATGAACAGGCCGAACGAAAACGGAAAGAAGACGCGATCGGCCGGCCCCACCCCGGCGCCGCGGAGCACGAACCCCCAACAGCGCGCCCACCACTCCCACGACTCCTGCGTGTCGAGCCAGCGGAGCGGCGCGCCGCTCGTCCCCGACGTCTGGTGGATGCGCACATAGCGCTCGAGCGGGTAGGTCAGATTGGTGCCGAACGGTGGATGCGCGGCCTGGTCAGCGACGAGCTCAGCCTTGCTGGTGAACGGAAGCCGTCGAAAATCGTCCCACCCACCGAGATCGTCGACCGAGGCGACGCCGGCCGCGCGCCACTTCTCCGCCACGAAGCGATTGCTCGCGAGGAGCTCGCCGGCCATCGCGCGGAAGCGGCGCCACTGATGCTCGCGCAGGCGATCGGGCGCGAGCGTCTCGAGCGTGGGCGCGTACACCGCGGACCGCGGGCCTCAGGCCCGCAGCTTGAACCGCTGGATCTTGCCGGTCGCCGTCTTCGGAAGGTCGGTCACGAACTCGATCCAGCGCGGGTACTTGTAGGGCGCGATCTTGTCCTTCACGAACGTCTTCAGCTCGTCGGCCAGCTGGTCGCCGGCGTGCGCCGGATCCTTCAGCACCACGTACGCGTGCGGCTTGACCAGCCGATCGGTGTCCTCGCGGCCGACCACCGCTGCCTCGAGCACGGCGGCGTGGCGAATCAAGGTCGCCTCGACCTCGATCGGCGAGACCCAGATCCCGCCGACCTTCAGCATGTCGTCGGAGCGGCCGCAGTACCAGTAGTAGCCGTCCGCGTCCTGGTAGTACTTGTCGCCTGTCTGGATCCACTGCCCGAAGAGCGTCTCCTTCGTCTTCTCGTGCTTGTTCCAGTAGTACGCCATCGTCGAGTCGCCCTTGACGCGGATGTTGCCGATCTCGCCCTGCGGCACGGGGTGCCCGTCGTCGTCGACGATCGCGAGCTCGTAGCCCGGCACCGCCACGCCCGTGGAGCCCGGACGCGTGCGGCCCGGCCGATTCGAGATGAAGATGTAGCCGATCTCGGTCGTGCCGATCCCGTCGACGATCTCGACCCCGAAGCGCTCGCGCCAGCGGTTGTAGAGCTCTTCGGGCAGCGCCTCGCCCGCCGACACGCACAGGCGCAGCGAGGAGGCGTCGAACCGCTTCTCGGCGTCCTTCACCGCCAGCATCGCGGCGAAGAGCGTCGGGATGCCGAAGAAGAGCGTCGGGCGATAGCGCGTGATGGCCTCGAACACGCCCTCGGGCGTGGGCCGCTGCGGATAGAGCATCGCCTGCGCGCCGACGGCCATCGGCAAGAAGCCGGTGGCGCCGAGCCCGTACGCGAAGAAGAGCTTCGCCGCCGAGAAGACGCGATCCGATGGCTGGATGCCTAGCACCTGCTTACCGTAGGTCTCGCAGCACATCACCATGTCGTGCTGCAGGTGCACGGCGCCCTTGGGAAACCCGGTCGAGCCCGACGAGTACTGCCAGTACGCCGGGTCGTCGCGCGAGGTGTCCGCGGGGGCGAGCTTCGCGGAGGCCTTCGCGACGCGGTCTTCGTACGCCTCGTAGGAGCCGGAGGCGCCGCCCGCGACGAGCACATACTTGAGGAACTTCGCGTCGGCGAGTGCCGGGCCGATCTCGGCGAGGAGCGCGGCCGAGACGACCGCGACCTTGGCGCGGCTATCGTTCAGGAAGTAGAGGTAGTCGGCCGTCCGCATCAGCGTGTTCGTCGGGATCGGCACCGCGCCGATCTTGATCGCGCCCCAGAAGGTCCCGATGAACTCCGGCGCGTCGAGGCAGGCCATCAGCACGCGGTTCTCGGGCTCGATCCCGAGCTCGAGCAGCGCGTTACCGGTCCGGTTGGTCAGCTCCAGGACGTCCGCGTAGGTGAGCGTCCGGTCCTGGTACTGGAACGCCGGCGTTGCGCCGCGTCCTTCGGTGACGTTGCGATCGACGAACCACGTCGCGACGTTGAACTGCTGAGGGAGCAGCTCGGACGCGTTCACGGCTAGGCCAGCCGGACGTACTCGAAGTCGACCGGGCGGCCGTTGACGCCGCGGGCCGGCGGCGCGATCCAGTTGGCGAAGCGGCCGATCTGGGTCACCGCCTGCATCAGGCTTTGCACGTATTGCTCGTCGGCCTCGCTCGGCAGCCACTCGTGCTTCTTCGCATCCCACTCGGCCTCGCTGATCACACGCCCGTCGGGCGACACCTTCACCTCGGCGCAGAGTCCGATCGCCCGGTGAAATCCACGATGGGGCAGCTTGAGCTCGTGGCCGATCTCGTACTTCTTGATGACCTGGTTCCAGCGGTCCAGGCCGCGCTGGCAGTCGGCGATGTAATCGTCGCGCAGGCGCTCGTTGAGCGACGGCAGCGCGGGCGCCTCGCGCGTCGTGATCCGCTCGCCCTCGAGCTCGACGACGGAGTACGTCGCGTCCTTCAGCCGGTGGTCGTCGCGCTTCTTGCTTTCCTCGAAGCGGCCCTTGAGCCCCATCGTGTAGAAGTTCGCGGCATTGGTCGAGATCTCCGAGCCGAACAGGTCGAGCGACACCGAGTAGTGGAAATTGATGTAGCGCTGGATCGTCGCCAGATCGATCCCGCCGAACCGCCGGACGTCGTCGGTCTTGTGCTCGCGCATGAGCTCGCAGGTGCGCTGCACGACGCGCCCGATGCCGGTCTCGCCCACGAAGAGATGGTGCGCTTCCTCGGTGAGCATGAAGCGGCACGTCCGCGACAGCGGATCGAAACCGCTCTCGGCCAGGCTCGCGAGCTGGTACTTGCCGTCGCGGTCGGTGAAGTACGTGAACATCAGGTACGAGAGCCAGTCGGGCGTCTTCTCGTTGAAGGCGCCGAGGATGCGCGGCTTGTCGCGATCGCCCGAGCGGCGCTGCAGGAGCGCCTCGGACTCCTCACGGCCGTCGCGGCCGAAGTAGGCGTCGAGCAGGTAGACCATCGCCCAGAGGTGACGGCCCTCCTCCACGTTGATCTGGAACAGGTTGCGCAGGTCGTAGAGCGACGGGCACGTGAGGCCGAGATGGCGCTGCTGCTCGACCGAGGCGGGCTCGGTGTCCCCCTGCGTGACGATCAACCGGCGCAGCACGCCGCGATGCTCGCCCGGCACGTCCTGCCACGCAGGTGCGCCCATGTGGTCCCCGAAGCCGATCGTGCGGCCCGGCTCGGGCTCGGCCAGGAACAGGCCCCAGCGATACTCCGGCATCCTCACGTAGTCGAACTGCGCCCAGCCCTGCGCGTCCACGCTCACGGCGGTGCGCAGGTACGTCTCCTTCGCCTGGAAGCCGTCCGGGCCCATCTCCATCCACCACTCGATGAACTTCGGCTGCCACTCCTCGAGCGCGCGCTGGAGCCGGCGATTGTCCGCGAGACCGACGTTGTTGGGGATGCGCTCGCTGTAGTCGATACCGGCCATCACACTCTCCTGCGATCGAACTCGCTGCGCCGCCCCGTGCCGTACACCTCGAGCGCGCCCTTGGGCCCGACGGCGTTACCGCGCTGGAAGATCCAGTTCTGCCACGCCGAGAGCCGGCCGAAGATCTTGCTCTCGAGCGTCTCGGGGCCGCCGAATCGGATCGACGCCTCCATCCCGGTGAGCGCGTCGGGCGAAAAGGCCGCGCGCTCCTCGATCGCGATGCGGACCTCGTCGTCCCAGTCGATGTCGTCCGGCGTGAACGTCACGAGACCCGCCTCGGCCGCGGCGGCCGCGTCCATCTCTTCGCCGATTCGCGCACGCAGCTTGTCCGTGCGTCCGGGCTCGGCCAGGAACCGGCTCGCCAGGCGGGTGAGGCCGTTGATCATCGGGTAGGCGCCGAAGTTCATCTCGGTCAGCCGGATCGTCGCCGGCGACCCGGTCTCGCCCGGGCGCGCGCCGTCGAGCATGTAGGAGCGATCGGCGGCGAGCACGAGCTCGAGCAAGGTGCCGGTGAAGCACGACCCGGGCTCGATCAGCGCGAAGACCGAGCGCGACGAGACCTCGACCCGCTTGAAGGTGCGCTTGAGGTAGAGGCGGATCTCGCGGACGAGCCAGTCAGTGCGGTGCTCCGCGAGCAGGCAGTCGTAGGCCTCGACCAGATCGGCGCGTCCCGACGTCTTGAACACCCAGAGACCGATCTCGTCCTCGTTGGTACGCAGGTGCAGGATCAGGTCGTCGAGCTCGCGCGCGAGGGCCAGCGGCCAGAACGCGCAGCCGGCGCGGTGAATGCCGGCAATGTCCGCGGGCGGCGCCTCGCTCGGTCCGCTCACGGTGATCTCGGCCAGGCCGCGCGCCCGGTCGATGTCGCACACGACGTGGCCGTAGCGGATTCGATCGCCGTCGATCGAGCGCTCGAGCGGCGGCAGCGCGATGCCGCGCGCGCCGGATGGCCGGTCGGTGCGGGCCGCGAGCTCCGAGGCGCGGCGCTTCACGACCTCGTCGAGCTTCGAGCGCGGCGCCACTTCGTCTACCAGGCCCCACTCGACCGCACGCGCGCCCTTGATCCCCTCCTCGACCGTGCAGAAGAAGTCGGCGCGGTCGCGGCGCACTCGGCGCTTGTCGACGAGCCGCGTGAGCCCGCCCGTGCCCGGCAGCACCGCGAGCAGCGGAACCTCGGGGAGGGACACGGCCGTGTTGCCGTCGTCGGCCATCACGATCCAATCCGTCGCGAGCGCCAGCTCGTAGCCGCCGCCCGCGCACGGCCCGTTCACCGCGCAGAGATAGACCTGACGCGACTCGGCCGTCGCCTCCTCGATCGCGTTGCGCGTCTCGTTGGTGAACTTGCAGAAGTTCACCTTCCAGCCATGCGCC
>DATEMW010000036.1:0-11647 GCA_035275385.1 Candidatus Methylomirabilota bacterium
CGGAGCGCGCCGAGGCCCAGCGCGACGGCGCGGACCAGGTCGTCGCGCAGCACCCAGGACCCACCGGTCGCGATCACACCGGCGTTGCGCTTGCGCGCGATCGCGAGCGCCTCGGACACGCCGGCACGAGCCGGCGCGGTCGCGATCGCGACGTCGACGAGATCACTCGCCGCCAGGCTGACTTGCGGATACACGTGCGCGCGCTTGGCCATCATCACGCCCGCGGGTGGAACCGCCGGTACATCGCCAGGAGCGTCGACGACGGCAGGTGCGTGTAGATCTGGGTCGTCGCGATGTCGGCGTGCCCGAGCATCGCCTGGATCGAGCGCAGGTCGGCGCCCCCCTCGAGCAGGTGGCTCGCGAACGAGTGCCGGAGCACGTGCGGCGAGATCCGCTGGCGCAGGCCGGCGCGCGCGGCGGCGCGCCGCACGATCGTCCACAGGGATTGCCGCGAGAGCCGGCCCCCGCGCGGGTTCACGAACAGACGGCCGCTGTCGCGCACGCGCGTGTACCGCGGCCGGATGTCGCGCAGGTAGCGGCTCACCCACTGCGCGGCTTCGCCGCCGACGGGCACCAGGCGCTGCTTGCGCCCCTTGCCGGTGCAGACGACGTAGCCGGCGCTCAGATTGACGTCGTCGAGCGTGAGTCCCAGACACTCCGACGCGCGCATGCCGGTGGCGTACAAGAGCTCGAGCATCGCGCGGTCGCGCACGCCGCGAGGCTCGTTGAGATCCGGCGACTCGACGAGCGCGGCGACGACCTCGCGCGAGAGCGTGCGCGGCAGCGAGCGCGCGCGGCGCGGCGCCTCGAGGTTCTCGGTGGGATCGCGGCGCAGCCCGCCCTCGCGGACCAGGTGCTTGTAGAGACCGCGCAGCGCGGAGAGCCGGCGGGCCACGCTGGACGGACGCAGCCCGCGCGTGCGCAGGCGCTCGATGTAGCCGAGGATGTCCTCGGGCTCGGCCCGGCGCAGACTGCGATGCTGAGTGTCGAGGAACTGGGTGAAGTCGCTGAGATCGCGGCGGTAGGCGCTGAGAGTATTTCGGGAGGCCCCCCGTTCTGCCTGGAGGGCGCCGAGATACTCGACGACCACGTCGGTCATAGAGTGACCACGTCGGATTCTATCACAGCCCTCGACGTGCGAGAAGGGCGCGTCACGCGTCGTCGTCGCGATCGCGACGACGACGAATGAGACGCAGGAGCGCGGTGCGCTCGGAGATGCCGAGGGCCGCGCTGGCGGCCCAGAACACGCCCGCGCCGACGGCGATCGTGGCGCCGAGCCACATCACGTCGATCACGAACGACGGCCGCGCGGGCCACAGCGCGAGCGAGAGCCAGCAGACCGCCGCCAGCGGCACCGTCGCGAGCACGGTGCGAAGCGCGCCGCCGACGATTGCGCGCCCGCCGAGCCGGCCCAGGCGCTGGCGCGCGATGATCAGGAGCGACGTGAGGTTCACGTACGCGCCGACCGACGCGGCGCCCGCCAGGCCGGCGTGGCCCAGTGGGCCCATCAGCGCGAGCGCGGCCACGACGTTGGCGGCGATCGACACGATGCCCCACCTCACGGCCGTCGCGGCTTCGGCGCGCGCGTAGAACATCTGGGCGACGATGCGCGAGCCGGCGAAGCCGGCGAGGCCGATCGCATACCACGCCAGCGCTTCGGCGGTCGCCACGGTCTCGGGCGGGCCGAACCGGCCGCGCTGGAACAGCACGCGCACGATCGGCGTGCGGAGCACGACGAGCCCGACGGTCGCCGGCAGCGACACGTAGAGGGCGAGCCGCAGCGCGAAGCCCAACGTGTCGGCGAGCCCGCGGTTGTCCTTCGCGGCGGCGTGGCGCGACATCACCGGCAGGGACGCCGAGGCGAGCGCGATTCCGAAGACGCCCAGCGGGAACTCCATGACGCGATCGGCGTAGTAGAGATACGAGATCGAGCCCAGCGGTAGGAGCGACGCCAGCAAGGTGTTGACGAACACCATCAGCTGCACGGCGGCGAGACCGAAGACCGCCGGCAGCAGGAGCCGCGTGATCCGGGAGATCGCCGGATGACGCAGCTCGCCGGAGGGCGCCACCAGGAGCCCCGTGGCCGACAGGCTCGGGATCTGCACCAGGAGCTGCCCGAGCCCGCCCGCCAGCACGCCGATCGCCAGCGAGACGATCGGCGGCTCGACGTAGCGCGCCAGCAGGAGCACCGCGGCGATCATGCCGACGTTCAGCACCGCCGGACCGATCGCGCCGGCGAAGAATCGCCCGCGCGAGTTGAGGATCCCGGTGGCCACCGCGGCGAGCCCGACCAGCACCAGGTACGGAAACATGATCCGGGTCAGGGTCACCGCCAGCGACGCCTGGCCCGGGTCGTCCATGAACCCCGGGGCGATCACCTCCAGGATGTAGGGCGTGAACACGATCCCCAGCGCGGTGGTGACGGTCAGAGCCAGGATCGACAAGCCGAGGACGGCGCGGAGCATGCGATGGAGCGCCGGGTGATCGTCGCGGGCCACATAGTCGGTGAAGACCGGGATCATCGCCGTGGACAGGGCGCCCTCGGCCAGGAGGCGTCGCAGGATGTTGGGGATACGGAAGGCGACGAAGAACGCGTCCGTGATCGGACCGGCGCCGAACGCGCGCGCCACGACCGCGTCGCGCACGAATCCCAGCACCCGGCTCAGCAGGGTCGCGCTGGCGATGCCGCCGAGCGCCCGGACGACCTGTCCCTCGCTCGCGCTCACCTTGAAATTCCCCGGCCCCTCGGGCATGATGCAGCGCGGATTACATATCGACTCGATCGACGAGGAGCCGTCATTTGGCGAACACGAAGTCGGCAATGAAGCGGATACGGCAGGCCGAGCGCCGCCGCCTGCGCAACCGGGCGATGCGGTCGAAGATTCGCGGCGCGATCAAGACCGCCCGCGGCGCCGAGGGCGCCGCCCGCCCCGCCGCGATTCTCGAAGCCATTCGCACGCTCGACAAGGCCGTCACCAAGGGTGTGGTCCACCGCAACACGGCCGCACGCAAGAAGTCCGCGCTCGCGCGGCGCCTCGCCGCGGCGAAGTAGCTTCCCCGGATCCGTCGAAAGACGCGTCTCGACTCGAGCGGCGCGAACCCGGCGCCGCCTCATGAATCGCAGCGTGAGACGGCGCGCGCCGTCTCCCCCCGCAATCCGCGCACGAGCTCGATCGCGGCATCCGTCAGACACGCACCCGCGCCCGGCCCGTAGACCGTCGCGCAGGCCACGTATTTGGCTTGCCGCGCGTCCTCACGAGTCGTGAAGTAGCCGAGGTAGTCGTTCGACACTCCCGCGACGAAGACCGACGCGAACCCGGCGCGCCCCTCGCGCTTGATCGCCTGTCCGAACGACGTTTGCAGCTCGCCGGGGATCGTCACCCACGCCGTATCGCCGAGGGCCGCCGCGACCAGTGAGGCCTCGCGCGGCATTGCCGAGCCGACCGGGACGATGAAGAACGCCGGGATCCAGCTTCCCAGGCAGCGTTGAAGCGACACGGCCGCGGCGGGCATCGCCACTCTGCGCTCGGCGATTCGCAGCGCGGCGACCGGCGCCGGACGCGCCTGCGCCCAGCCCGCTTCCACCGCCGACGCCAGTGCGGCGGCCGTGTCCACCATCGCGGCCTCACCATGACGCGCCGGGCTCACGTCGCCGACCGCGCCGTTGACGAACAGCGCCGGAACGCCGAGCTTCTGCTCGAGCCGCGCCGAAGCGAGACCGGTCACGTCCCCCGAGAGTCTTAGATTCCCTGCCGACAGCATCGTCCCGTGGATCGCGAAATTCCACACCAGCGCGAGCGGCGCACCGGCCGGCGTGGTGAGCTTCAGGACGACGATCTCGGAGTCGAGCGGCTTACCGAGACGGCTTGCCGTCAGGCCGGCTGCGGTGACGCTCGCGGCTCCGGCCAGCGCCGGGCCCCGCGCTCGGTCGGCCTGCTGAACGGCGGCCGCGGCCCCCTCGACGAGCGCGTCCCTGACTGCCGGATCGAGCCGGTCCACCGCGACGAACCCCATCAGCCCGGAATCCATGAAGGCCCCGGGACCCGAGTGCGTGTGCGAGGCCGAGACGATGAGCGTGGTCGCTGGAACGCCCGAGCGAGCCAGCCGATCCTGGACGGCTCGCACGAAGGCGCCGTCGACCCCGATGAGATCGAGCGTCACCCACGCCAGCCGGGCTGCCGGCGTCGCCAGCACCAGCGCCTTCGCCGTGATCGGATCACGCTGGCCTACGGACGGCTTGAACCAGAACGCGTGGGCGTACCGGCCCAGGACGTCGGGAAATAGAAGCCGGCGCTTCGGCGCGCCGTAGCCCGCGAGCGGTGCGCCCGCCGGCACGCGCACGGTCGTGGACGCCGCGCCCGCCGTCACGCACTCGGCGCAGCGGTCCGCGGCCTTTGCGACTGCGGGAGTGGCGACGCCCAGGAGCAGAGCGAGGAGCAGCGCGCGGCCGATCACCTCTCCGCGCACAGGTCGGCCACCAGCGCGACCATCTCGGCTCGCGGCTCTCCACTGCTCTTGAGCCGGCGCTCGACTTCCCAGCACCGACGGAGCTTCCAGGCCAGACGCGTCTCCGAGCCGCCCGTGGAGCTCAGCGTCTCGATCACCTGCGGCGGTCGCCGCAGCGCCCGTGCGATCTCGTCGACCGACCGGCCGCGCCGGCGCATCCCGACCGCGGTCCACGCGGTCCTCACGTCGCGCGCGAGGACCGTCAACAGCAGCATCGCGTCCTCGGTGGCGAGAAGCCGATCGAGCATCTTGAGCGCCCCGGCGCGGTCGCGCCGCTCCACGGCCCGCGTCAAGTCGAAGAGGTCGTCGAGCCGCTGCTCGCCGACGATCGCGCCCACGTCCTTGACGCCGACGTTCTTGTTGTCGGGGCCGCCGGCGAGCGCGGCCTTGCGCGTCTCACCGAGGAGCGTGGCGGTGTCCTCGCCCGTCAGCTGGACCAGGAGCCGGGCCGCCTCGTCGGTGATCGTGAGCCCCTCGAGCGCCGCGCGCTGGCGCACCCAGCCCGCCAGGTCGCGCGCGCCCCGCGTGGGCAGCTCCACGATCGCCGCCGCGGGGACGGCGCCGATCAGCCAGTGGTCGTTGCGGCGCTCCCGCGAAGCGCGCAGCGGCTCGTCGGCGAGGAGCAAGAGACACGTCGCCGGGTTCGGGCTTTTCGCGTAGCCGCCGAGGGCCTCCGCGCCTTTCGCGTTGAGCGCCTGCGGGCGCCGCACCGCCACCAGGCGGCGGTCGACGCCGAGCGGCATCGTCGCGGCCGCGCGCACGATCTCGTCCGCGTTCGACTCGCGCCCGTCGAAGACCTCCCGGCCCCACGCCGCCAGCGCGCGATCGGGAAAGAGCCCGCGGGTCGCGGCGTCGAGCGCGTCGTCGAGGAGCTGGACGTCACCGCCGTGGAGCAGCACGAGCGCCGGCGGCTCGCCGCGCTCGGCCTGCTTGATGAACGTCGCGTAGTCCATTTATCGAGTACTCTTTGGCCGCGACCGGCGAGGGTGGCCTGCTGTAGGCGCTTGTGGCTCCGCTCGCCCGATCAATTGGTCAGTGCTCTTCGGCCCGGCTTGGCGTCCAGACGGCCCGTGTGCCGCGCTCAAAAGCGGTCGATGGTCAGGCTGACGATCGAGCGGGCGATCTCGATCGCGGCCGAGCGCACCGCGGCTTCCTCGTTCGAGATGGTCTGCGACACCGCGCCGAGCACCTGGAAGTCGGCCTTCTCCCGGAGGCTCTGCTCCTCGAAGAGGATCGCGCTGCGCTTCACGTCGCGCAGGCGGAGATTCATCGTCACGACCAGTCGGTACTGGCGCACGTTGGCCTGGTTGTCGAAGGCGATGGACTGCACGCTGTAGCCGATCACTTCGCCGTCGAGGATCGCGTCGGCTTGCTCGGGCGAGACGACGCGGAGCCGGCCGTTGGTGGCGAAGGCCTCGACGACCGCGCTGGTGAGGAAGTTCTCGACCGCCGGCGCCGCGGTCTTGTTCGTGAAGACCGGCACGGCCACCGTCTGGATGCGATCGGGAAGGTTGCCGCGAAACGAATAGCCGCAGCTCGCGAGAGCGACGGCCACCAGCGCGAGGCCGAGCGCGCGCGCGCGGCCCCGGCCGGTCACGCGCGCGTCACGATGTTGACGAGCCGATTCGGGACGACGACCACCTTCTCGACGCGCCGCCGCTCGACCCACGGCCGCACCTTGTCGTCGCCGAGCGCCAGCTGGCGTACCCGATCCTCGGCGGCATCGACGTCGACGACGAGCCGGCCGCGTACCTTGCCATCGACCTGGACGACCACCGTGACCTCCGTCTTCTGGAGGGCCGCCGGGTCGGCGACGGGCCAGCGCTGCTTGAAGACGCTCTCGCGATGCCCGAGCTGAGACCAGAGCTCCTCGGTCACGTGCGGGCAGAACGGGCCGAGCAGGTGCAGCGTGGTCTCGACCGCCTCGCGAATCAGCGCGGCGCGTTCCGAAGCGGCAGGGCCGCCCTCGGCGTTGGCGCTCTCGAAGGTCTGTAGCGCGTTGACGAGCTCCATGATCGCGGCGATGGCGGTGTTGAAGTGGAACTCGCGCTCGATGTCCTCCGTGACCCGCTGAATCGTCTCGTGGATGGTGCGCCGGAACGCGCGTCCCGGCTCGCTGAGCGAGGACGGAACCTTGTCGGGCGCGGCCTTGATCTCCTCGAGATGAGCGATCACGAAGCGCCAGACGCGGTTGAGGAAGCGTGAGGCGCCCTCGATCCCCTGATCGTTCCACTCCAGGTCTTTCTCGGGCGGCGCCGCGAAGAGCTCGAAGAGGCGTCCCGTGTCGGCCCCGTACTTCTCGCGCACGTAGTCGTCGGAGACCACGTTGCCCTTCGACTTCGACATCTTGGCGCCGTCCTTGATGACCATGCCCTGGCTCAGGAGCGCCATGAACGGCTCGTCGATCTTCGTGAGCCCGAGATCGCGGAGCACCTTCGTGTAGAACCGCGCGTACAGGAGATGCAGCACCGCGTGCTCGATCCCGCCGATGTACTGGTCGACCGGCATCCAGTACGCCGCGGCGTTCTCCTCGAACATCCCGGTGTCGTAGCGCGGCGAGCAGTAGCGGAGGAAGTACCACGAGGACTCCACGAAGGTGTCCATCGTGTCGGTCTCGCGCTTGGCCGGCCCGCCGCACTTGGGACAGGTGGCGTTCACGAAGCTCGCGACGCTGGCGAGCGGCGAGCCACCCTTGCCGGAGAGCTGGACGTCCCGCGGCAGCGCCACCGGAAGATTCTTCTCGGCCTCGGGCACCATCCCGTCCTTCTCGCAGTAGAGCACCGGGATCGGCGCGCCCCAGTAGCGCTGGCGGCTGATGCCCCAGTCGCGGAGGCGATAGTTCACCTTCGCGGTCCCGAGCCCGCGCGAGACGAGCCAGTCGGTCGCGCGGCGCTTGGCCTCGGTCATCGGGAGGCCGTCGAGAAAGCCCGAGTTGATCTTGACGCCGTCGCCCGTGTAGGCCTTGCCGGTCCAGCCGTCCGGGCGCTTGACCGTCTCGATGATCGGCAGCCCGTGCTGCTCGGCGAACTCCCAGTCGCGCTCGTCCTCGCCGGGGACGGCCATGATCGCGCCCGTCCCGTAGCCCATCAGGACGTAGTCCGCGATGAAGAGCGGGACCGGCTGATTGTTGAACGGGTTGACGACCTTCGCCCCGAGGCGAAGCCCGCGCTTGGGCCGATCCGCCGCCGTCCGCTCGATCTCGGACTGCCGGGAGACCTCGGCGCGGAACCGCGCGACCGATTCGCGCTCGGCTCCGTCGCGCACGATCTGGTCGACGAGCGGGTGCTCGGGCGCGAGCACCGCGTACGTCATGCCGAAGACGGTGTCGGGCCGCGTCGTGAAGACGCGGATCGAGAGATCCGGGCGGCCGTCGACCTTCAGATCGAACTCGGCGCCCTCGCTCTTGCCGATCCAGTTGCGCTGCATCGTGAGCACGCGCTCGGGCCAGCCGGGCAGGCGATCGCACCACTCGAGCAGCTCTTCGGCGTAGGCCGTGATCTTGAAGAACCACGCGTCGATGTCGCGCGGCGTCACCTCGGAGCCGCAGCGCCAGCAGCGGCCGTCCTCCACCTGCTCGTTCGCGAGGACGGTCTGGCAGGACGGGCACCAGTTCACCGTCGAGCGCTTGCGGTACGCGAGCCCGCGCTCGAGCATCTTGATGAAGATCAGCTGCTCCCACTTGTAGTAGCTCGGATCGCAGGTTGCGACCTCGCGGTCCCAGTCGTAGGAGATCCCCATGCGCTTGAGCTGCGAGCGCATGTAGTCGATGTTCTCGTAGGTCCAGATGACCGGATGGACGCCGTGCTCGATGGCGGCGTTCTCGGCGGGAAGCCCGAAGGCGTCCCAGCCCATCGGATGCAACACGTTGTAGCCGCGCATCCACTTGTAACGGGCCAGGAGATCGCCGATCGCATAGACGCGCACGTGTCCCATGTGGATCCGGCCCGACGGATACGGAAACATCTCGAGGCAGTAGAACTTGGGCCGTTTCGGATCCTCGTGGACCTGGAACTGCTTGGTCTCCTCCCAGATCCCCTGCCACTTCGCCTCGATCTCGCGGAACGGGTAGCGATCGGTCGACATAATTAGGCTAGATTTTTAACATACTTAGCCCGCAGCGGCAAGAACATGATGCGGCCCGAAGGCCCGTGTCGCGACGACTACTTCTTCACCCCGAGCATGCCGAGCGCCTCGTTGGCCTCGCGCATCGAGTCGACGTGCTTGCCGTCCTTGTGGAGCGCCGCGGCCCGGTCCAGCTTGGCCAGCGCGTTCTTCACGTTCGGATCGTTCTGGTTCAGCGTGGACGCGGCGTCTCGCCCCTGCTTGATGAGGACGGGGCACATCGACGCCGACGCGGCGGACGCGGTGAGCGTCAGCAACAGCAGGAGCGCGGATCCAAGCGCGACTCGCATCGTGACACCTCGCTGCGGGATTTTGCGGGGCTTTTCGCGTGCCCGGGAATTCCAGCGTGACGCGGCCGCGCGGTCGGGCCGCGTCACGCTCGGCGAGCTCAGCTACTTCTTGAGGTCGGCGTTGGCTTCGTTGGCCAGCTTGAGCGACTCGGCGTGCTTACCGCCGTCGTGCAGCTTCTGCGCCTCGTCGAGCTTGGCGACGGCCGCCTTCACCTTGGGATCGTCGGCCTTCATCTTCGCGGCCGCTTCCCGGCCCTCCTTGATGACCTTCGGGCACGAGCTGGCGAACGCTCCGCCCGCCGTGAAGGCCAGCGTGACTGCAACAGCCGTGACTGCCATGAGCTTTCTCATGTGCTGTCACCTCCCCTTGAGCCCGGTTGGCTCCGGCCATTGTAACAGTCGGTCGAGCGGTCCGGTTCCATCTCTGCCGGGGCCGGCGTCTCCGCGGGCGGATGGAAGTGGTCGAAGATGCGTTGCGCGAGCTTCGGAGTGACCTTCGGCACGGCTGCCAGCTCCGCCACTGACGCGTCGCGCACCCGGCGCGCCGAGCCGAGCGTCTTCAAGAGGCTCGTGCGGATCGACGGCCCGATCCCCGGGATCGTGTCGAGCACCGACTGGATCGTGCGCTTGGTCCGGAGCTTCTTGTGGTAGGTGATCGCGAAGCGATGGGCCTCGTCCCTGATCCGCTGCAAGGTGTGCAGCGCGGGCGAGGTCGGGTCGAGCACGAGCGGGTGCAGCCGTTCGGGCTGATAGACCTCTTCGGCCTGCTTCGCGAGGCCGACCGCCGGGATGTAGTCGAGACCCAGGTCCTGCAAGACCTTGAGCGCCGCGTTGAGCTGGCCGCGCCCGCCGTCGATCAGCACCAGATCCGGCAGCACGCTTCCCTGCTCGAGCGCCTTGCCGAATCGGCGGCTCAGCACTTCGGCCATGGACGCGAAGTCGTCGGCGCCGGCGACGGTGCGGATGCGGAAGCGCTTGTAGTCGTCCTTCTTCATGTCGCCGTTTTCCCACACGACCATCGAGCCGACCTGCTCCGTGCCCTGGATGTTCGAGATGTCATAGCCCTCGATGCGATTGGGCAGCCCCGGCAGATCGAGCGCGCGCTGAAGCTCCTCGAGCACCAGCTGCTGGCGGTTGTCGCGGGAGAGCAGCCGGTTCTGGAGCGCGATGGCCGCGTTGGCCTCGGCCATCGCGACGAACTGCCGCTTGCTCCCGCGCTGCGGCGCCAGCACCTGCACGCGCCGCTCGACCAGGGTCGAGAGCCACTCCGTCGTGAGCTCCGCCTCGGGCAGCTCCTCCGACACGAGAAGCTCCGGCGCCGGTGTCACCGCCTTGCCGTAGAACTGCCGCACGAACGCCGAGAGGATCTCGCCGTCACTCCAGCCGGCGACCTTGTCGAAGAAGAACGGCTCCTGGCCCACCAGCCGGCCCTTGCGCACGAAGAAGAGCTCGACGCACGCGTCGCTGCCCTGGCGCACGACGCCGATGACGTCCTGGTCCACGTCGTCCGTCGAGATGATCTTCTGCCGCTCGCGGACCTTGTTGAGCGACTGGATCTGGTCGCGCAGCACCGTCGCGCGCTCGAACTTCAGCTCGGCCGCCGCCTCTTCCATCTCCTTGGTGAGCCGCTGGGCCAGCTCCTCGTCGCGCCCCTCCAGGAAGTGCGCGACGTCCTCCACGGTCCTCGCGTAGCCCTCGCGCGTCTCCCAGCCCGTGCACGGCGCGTTGCAGCGATGGATCGCGTACTGGATGCACGGCCGCTCGAGCTTGCCGTCGATCGTGATCGAGCAGGTGCGCAGCGGGAAGAGCTGCCGGGTGAGCCTGAGCGTCTCGCGCATCGCGGTCGCCGGATAGAACGGCCCGTAGTAGCGCGCGCCGTCGCGCGCGACCTTGCGGGCGACCACCAGACGGGGGAACTCTTCGTTCGTCGTCAGCTTCAAGAACGGATAGTGCTTGTCGTCGCGCAGGATGATGTTGTAGCGAGGCCGGTGGCGGCGCACCAGGTTGGCCTCGAGCATCAGCGCCTCGAGCTCGTTGTCCGTGACGATGTACTCCAGATCGCGGATCTGGCGCACGAGCGCGTCGGTCTTCGGGTCGCGCGGCCGCGCCTCCTGGAAGTACGAGCGGACGCGATTGCGCAGCGACGCGGCCTTGCCGACGTAGAGGACCTGCTGCTTGCCGTCCCGGTAGACGTAGACCCCCGGCCGGTCCGGCACCCGGGCGATCTTCTCGTCGAGGTCCATAGTCATATTCTAGGCTCGCCTCGGACGGCGGGACCCCAGCCCCGCGACGTCCTGCGGCTCGCAAAACGCGGCCTATTTGATCTGCTGCTTGCGCAGGGACTTGAGGCGGTCGCGTAGCTCGGCGGCCTGCTCGAAGTCCAGACGCTTGGCCGCTTCCTTCATGCGCGTCTCGAGCTCGGCGATGCGCGCCTGCAGCGCGGCCGGCGACTCGAAGGTCTCGGCGCTCGACTCCTCCACCGGCACCGTGTAGTAGTCGCGTTCGTAGACCGTCTGGAGCAGCTCGCGGATCGACGACTTGATCGACTCCGGTGTGATGCCGTGCGCGTCGTTGTAGGCGCGCTGCAGCTCGCGCCGGCGCTCGGTTTCCTGGATCGTCACCGCCATCGACTCGGTCACGTGGTCGGCGTACATGATGACCTCGCCGTTGACGTTGCGCGCGGCGCGCCCGGACGTCTGGATCAGCGAGGTCCCCGAGCGCAGATAGCC
>DATEMW010000037.1:0-7901 GCA_035275385.1 Candidatus Methylomirabilota bacterium
CGCGCCGTCGAACTTCAGGAGCAGTCGGCGCACGCCGAGCTCGCGGGCGAGCCGCGGGCAGTCGAGCAGCGGCGTGCCGCCCTCGCCGAGCGTCACGCGGTGCGCCGGATTCGCGATCGGCAGCACCGCGGCGTAGCGCCACAGACCGCTGCCCGACAGCAGCGATGGGCCGGCGGCGCGGAGCCGCCCGACGTCGTAGCGGAGCTCCAAGAGGCCGTGGCACGCGGCGCACTCGAGCCGGTAGGTCAGCGGATACGCGGCTCCGCAATCGATGCAGGTGAGGTTCTGCGCCAGCGAGTCGGTCACGATCGCTTCCCGAAACGCTCTTCGACCATCGCCAGCATCGTGTCGATGCGATGGCGGAGGGTGTGTTCGGCGAGCGCACGGCGGCGCGCGTTCTCACCGATCGCGCGCGCCTCGTCCGGGTGCGCCAGATGCACGTCGAGCTGACGGCGCAGCTCGCCGAGATCGCGGTACCCCACGACCTCCTCGCCGACCTTGAACAGGTCGTGCAGATCGTCCTTCAGGTCCACCACCTGGCAGGCTCCTGCGGCGGCCAGCTCGAAGGCGCGCGTGTTGACGCCGACGATGTCGTTCATGGGATGGTGGTGATTGAGCGACAAGGTCGAGGCCGAGTACACGAGGAGCTTTTCGTGGCCGAACACCGGCGGGCCGGCGACGGCGCGGACCACGGGATCCTCGGTCGACGACCAGCCGCTGCCCCAGAGCCGCAGCGGGTAGTCGCGCAGCGCCCGGACGAAGCGCTCGCGGTACGGATAGCGGCTGCCCACGAACGAGATCTGCGCGCCGTAGCGCTGGGCCTCGTCCGGAGTCGGCGTCACCGGATGATGGGCCGACGGCACGCAGTACATCGGCAGGTACGCGAGGTTGCGCAGTCCGACCTGCTCCAGGCTCTTCATCGCGTAGCGCTCTTTGGTGAAGAAGACGTCGTACGCCTCGATCGCCTCGAACGGCATCATCCAGAGCGGGTTGTCGGGGAAGAAATTCAGGAAGAGGGTGTCGATCTTCTGCTTCACGCGAGCGATGACGTCCGCCGTGATCGGGCCGCCCTTGATCACGAGCACCAGGCTCGGCTGCCACGCCAGGCACTCGCGCTCGAGCCGCCGGAGCAGAAGCGCCTGATAGGCCGCCTTGGTGCCCCGATTCTTGTAGAGCGCGTTGTCCTTGCGGTACTCGAACGTGCGGACGTCGTGGCCGAGCGCTGTGAGCTCCTCGGCGAAGTCCATCCCCATGAGCCCGGGCCGTTCAAAGGGAAGGACGACCAGCCAGCGCACGGGTCGTAGCGTAGCACACGACTCGTGCGGGCTACGGGCGAGGCGTCAGGCGACTTCCGCGGTCCACACCTGCCGGAAGCGACTGGCGAAAAGCGGATCGAAGAGCGCCGCGGTCGCCACGAGCACCGCGTCGGCGCCCTCGCGCAGGACGTCTCGCGCGCGCTCGACGGTCGAGATGCCGCCGACCGCGAGAACGGCCCGGTCCCACGCGCCGGCCTTGCGCCACGCCAGCATCTCGGCGACCTGCCGCGAGGCAACCGTGAAGGTCTGAGCGCCCACGACGTCGGCGCGCTCCCGACCGGCCCCTTCGAAGGCTGGCGAGCCCTTTTCGTCGAAGACGCGCCGGTTGATCCCGTGGACGAGCACGTACCCGTGCGCCCACGGCGCCAGCCGCGTGGCGGTCTCGTGAAGCAGGCGCGGCGTCTTGAACGGCCCCAGCTTCGCGAGGATCGGGACGGCGACCGTCGTCCGGACGCGATGGAGAATGCGCGCGGCGAGCGGCACGTTCTCGTAAATCATCTGCGCCTGCTCGACGAAGGGGTCCGGCGTCGCCAGATGGATCTCGACCGCGTCGGCCCCGCTCTCCGCCGCCCAGCCGGCGCACTGGGCGTAGTCGACGATGAGGGACTCCGCGTCGCCGCCGGGAGTCGGTGTGCCAATGACGCTGACGATCAGAACCTGACCGTTTCCAATCCGCTCCTTGGCCCGGCGCACGTCCTTGCGCCAGATGTCAGGCTCCATCGACGGCTCGCCGAGCGACACGGCGATCGTGGTCCCGCCACTGTTGGTCGGGCGCGCGACGACCGCCGCCTGGTCGCGATTATCCACATGTCGGATGTTGGGCAGGCCGTGAGCCGCTCGGTAGCTCGATCGAACCGTAGCGTAGGTCAAAACGTCGAAACCGAGCCGCGCGTAAGCCTCGACCCACTTCGAGTTGAGCAGGGGACCGGCCGCGATGCCGAGGCTCGAGTTGAGGGTGTGCCCGAGCAGCATCCCTCCTGGCGCTGGCGGCAAACGACGCACGCGAGGCAGCGCGGGAACGTGGGAATAATTCCACTGATAGGAACGATCTACGCGATAGGCGCCCTGGGAAATGGCTCAATCACTCCTTTACTCCATAATGACCCTGGTAAGCGCCTAGTTTATCACATAGTTACGGTACATGCCTAACTAAATGCGGGCTTGACCTCCCTCGCGATCAGCTCGAGCTCTCTCATGATGTGCGCGTGCGGCATGCCCGGGAAGAAGGTCCGACAGATCAAATGGGTCATGCCGTAGGCTTCGGTGAAGCGGCGGATCTGCGCGACGCACTGCTCGGGCCCCCCGATGATGAAGCGGTCGGCCATGAGGCGGTCCAGATCGGTCGCAATCGCGGCGTCGATGAACGGATGACGCCAACCGCCGGCGTATTCCTTCCGGTACGCGATCATGATGTGCTCTTCGGCGAGCTCCCGCGCCTTTCGATCGGTGTCGGCGATGATCACATCCCGGGTTAGCGGCCATTCCGTCACCGGGCCTCGACCCGCCGCCTGCCGATTGTCGAGGAAGCGCTTCTTGCCGGCGAGCAGACGCTTGAGGTCCGCGGTCGGCCCGGGAATCCAGTTGTCAGCGAGGGTCGCGGCGCGTCTGAGTGTGATGTCGCCCCACCCGCCGATCCAGATCGGCGGGTGCGGCCGCGCCACCGGCTTGGGCTCGAGCCTGCCCTCGACCGTGTAGTAGGCGCCCTTGAAGCTGACTCGCTCCTGGGTCCAGAGCCCCTTGACGATCGCCAGCTGCTCCTCGAACCGCGCGCCGCGCTTTTCGAGCTCGACACCGTAGAGCGCGAACTCGTCCGGCTTGTAGCCGATCGCGATGCCGAGGGTGGCGCGCCCGCCCGAGATGACGTCGAGCATCGCGACGTCCTCGGCGAGGCGGACCGGGTGGTGGAAGGCCGCGACGATGATGTCGGTTCCGAGCGTCATCCGCGACGTGCGCGTCGCGAAACCGGCCAGCACGGTCAGCGGCGATGGCCAATAGTGGTTCGTCACCGAGTGATGCTCTTCCATCCACACCGAATCGAAGCCGAGCTCTTCCGCCCGCGTGACTTCTTCGAGCGCTTCCTTGTAATACGTGCCGCCCTCGATGGGAATGAAGCCGATCTTGAGTGGCGCCATGGGGCGAGAGCCTAGCATGGGCGCGCGAGCCCGTCACTTGACAGACTCGGCTGCTGCGACTACACGGTGTGCATCTCACGCAAGGAGGCGTCCGCCATGCCCAGCATGAAGGGCTATCACGCCCTCGCCAATCTCCCGGAAGAGAAGGTCACGGACAAGATCTCGCGCCGCATCCTGGCCGGCGACCAGGAAATGATCGTCTGGTGGTCGATGAAGGCCGGCGCGCACGCGACCGCTCACCAGCATCCGCACGAACAGATCTTCTGGGTGCTCAAGGGCAAGATGGAGTTTCGCCTCGGCGGCGACAAGCGGATCTGTGGTCCCGGCGACCTGGGCCTGATTCCTGGCGGCGTCGAGCACGAAGCGTGGTTTGTCGAGGACACGGAGGTGATCGACGTCTTCGCGCCTCCGCGCGCGGACTTTCTCACCTCGGAGGTGCCCGCGTACATGCGAAAGGGCTGAGCGCGTCTCCTACCGGAGCGCGGCGGCCAGCGCGCCCACGACGTGGTCGAGGTGCGTGATGTAGTCCTCGGTCCCTTTCACGGCGCCCGGTGACTGCGCGACCACGACCATCTTGGCGCCGGTCTCCCGCGCGATCCGGTTCGTGACGTCGGTCGGATACCAGCTCTCGTGAAGGATCGCCTTGACCTTCTGCTCCCGCATGGCGCGAATCAGGCTCGCCAGGTGCTGCGGGGAGGGAGGGATCCCCGGGCGGTCCTCGATGGTGCCGCCCTCGATGAAGCCGAACGCGCGATAAAAGTACGGCCAGCTGTCGTGGTAGCTCACGAGCGCGCTGCCCCGGAACGGCGCGAGCATGGCCTTCCACCGGCGGTCGGCCTCCGCGATCTTCTCCAGAAACGCCTGCCGATTGGCCTCGAACGTGCGCGCCTGCTCCGGCAGCGCTCGGGTCAGCCCGGCGGCGATGTTCGCGGTGACGATCGCCACGTTGTCCGGATCGAGCGTGTAATGCGGGCTCCCGGAGGGGTGCACGTCGCCCATCGAGCGGTCGACCCGACCGGTCAGCGCCTTGAGGATCGTGAGGCCCTGAGAGGCCTCGACGACGGCGGGCGAGCCGCGGAGCACTCTCGGGTTCGCGGCGCTGTGCACCATCACGTCGATCCAGGCGTCTTCCTCGAGCCCGTTGCGCACCAGGACGTCGGCCCGTCGGACCAGCAAGACATGGCTCGGACGCACTTCCATGTCGTGCGGATTCTGGCCGAAGCGCGCGATGACGTCGATCGTCGCCAGGTCACCGGCGACCGCTCGGGTGAGGATGAAGAGGTCCGGTAAGGTCGCGACGACTCGCAGCTTGGGATCGGCGGCGTGAAGCACCGAGCCGGCGCCGGCTACGGCGAGCGCGACGATGCCGAGCAGCGCGAGCGCCAGACGCGGTGACACGAGCGGCCGCGGCGTCCGCGTCCGACCTAGCCGCCGTAGCCCCAGTTCCAGCACGGGCGTCGCTCGAGCCAGAACCAATCGTCGCAGAGCTCTTCGGCACAGCGTCTCTGGCACTGGTCCTCCGTTTGCTCCGACACGCAGTGAAGCTCGCCGGCAGCCCTGCAATAGCACGAGCCGGTGAGCTCCCATCGCGTGGATTGTGCGAAGGTGCCCTGCGCGGCAGTCAGCCCGAGCCCCAGCATGAGCGCGATCGATGCGCCGCGCCGCACGCGCACGCCGACCCTCATTGCCTCGGCTCCATCGCGCCGCTATAGTCTCACGACATGCTTCGCGTCTGCCTCGCCGTCGCGCTCGCGGCGGCGTTGCTGGTCTCCGAGTCTCGCGGCGTCGAATCCCCAGCCATCCGCCGCGTCGCCGTCACCGGACAGGCCGTCCCGGGCGGCGGCACCTTCGACCGGTTCAGCGTCGAGTCGCTGCCGATCGTCGCGCCGATGAATAGCAAGGGGCAGGTCGCTTTTTTCGCCACGATCGTCCGCGGACGGGCCAATGAAGGGTTCTTCGTCGCGTCAGGCGCGCGCATCAGCAAGCTCGTGACCGACGGCGACCGAGTGCCCGGCGGCGGCGTGTTCTCTGGGTTCGGCCGACATCCGGTCCCCGCGCTCAACGACGCCGGCGAGATCGCGTTCTCGGCGTCGATCGCCGGTGCTCGGGCGGTCGAGGGCATCTTCGTCGCCTCGCCCGGCCGCGTACGGCCGATCGCGCTCGCCGGCGCTGCGGCGCCCGATATTTCGTCGGGCACATTCGCGAATGTGGACGCGCCGTCCATCAACGATCGAGGCGACGTGGCGTTTCTCGCGACCGTGCGGCGCGGCCGCGAGAGCCTCGAGGCGATCTACTTGTACTCGGGCGGCAAGACTCGCAAGGTCGTGGCTCAAGGCGACGCGGCGCCGGCCGGAGGCTCCTTCGCCGGCTTCGGCCCGCCCGCGCTGAACGGCAAAGGGCTCGTCGTCTTCGGTGCGGTCGTGGAGGGGCGCGGGGTGCCCGGCGGCCTGTTCGTCTCGAAGGGCGGCGCGATTCGTATGCTGCTGGGCGCCGGCGACGAGACGCCGGACGGCGGGATCTTCGCGAAGCTCTCCGAGCGCATCGCCGTGAACGACGCGGGCACGGTCGCGTTCAACGCGATCCTCAAGGGCGCGCCGATGCCCGGGGCGATCTACGCGATCGACGACCGCGTGCGGCGGATCGCCGGGCTCGGGGACGCGGCGCCGGGCGGCGGCGTGTTCTCTCACTTCAGCCTGTGGCCGTCGCTCAGCGCGACGGGCGCCGTCGTGTTCGCCGCCTCGATCGATGGGGGCACCGCGCCGGTCGCGATCTTCGTGGCCGGCGGCGTCGGCGCGATCGCCAGGGTCGCCGCGGTCGGCGACGCGCTGCCGGGCGGCGGCACCCTGGTGTCGTTCGGCCTCTACCCGTTCGCCGCGGTCAGCAGCTCGGGGGGAATCACGTTCGCCACCGCGCCTGATGCCGTCGGCTCCGGCGCGGAGGGCGTGTTCGCGATCGATCGCGCCGCGGGCCGCTAGCGCCGCTCTCAGTTCATGTCGTAGGGCGGGTACTCGATGAAGACGTTCGCGGCGGTGATGAGGCGGTGGGGCGTGACCGTGCGCGGCGCGACGGTCTCACCGCGCAGCATCCGCATCGCGAGCGGCAGCACCTCGTAGCCGTAGCGATCCAGATAGAACGCGACCGACCCGACGACGATGCTGCCGCGATTGCTCGGGTCGATCTCCTTCCTGTCGTTCATGCCGCCGTGCACCGAACGATCCAGGCCCTGTCCGACGATCGCGCCGTCGGAGAGGCGGCCCGCAGAGTCGAGGGCGCTCTTCGCCGCGAGCGCGGAAGCGTCGTCCATGGCGGCGACGAGGATTTTCGTCGCGGGATGACTCGCGAGCACCTTCGCGAGCTGCGGTCCAACCTGGGCCGGGTTGCCCTGGGTCTCGAGCGACACGATCTTGATCGCCGGCAGGTGGCGCTTGAGCCCTTCGGTCGCCCCCTGAGCGCGATCGGGAACGCGATATTCCTGGGCGCGAAGATTTCCGATCACGACACCGATCGTGGGCTGACCGCGCCAGTTCTTGGCGCCGTACTCGGACAGCGCCTCGCCGGCGATGCGGCCCGCCGCGCGGTTGTCGATCGTGTAGAGCGGAGCCTCCGGCACCGGCGTGTTGATCGCGAGAACGCCGATCGCCGCCGCGCGTAGACGCTGGCCGACCTTGACGTTGGTGGCCGCGTCGTCGAAGTACTGGATGTACAGATTGACCTTGCGGCCGACCGCGTCTTCCGCGTTCGCCAGCGCCTTCGCGGGCTCGCGCTGGTTGTCGTAGAAGACGAGATCGATCGGGTAGCGCCGTGCGGCGAGGACGAAGCTCTCACGCACCTCCCGCCCGGTGAATCCCGTGCCCTCGAGCGTTTTCCCCGGCTCCTCGGTGAGGTTCGCGAACGCGACCGTGTAGCGCCGCTCCTGCGCGACCGCGACGAAGGCGAGTCCGGCGAGCTGCGACAGCAGCAGAATCGACGCCGGCGCGATCCTGAAACAGAACCGCCGGCGCCCCATCGGGAGCGCCGGCGTCCGTGATGCGCGAGCCACTGCCGAGAAGCTCCTAGCGAATGCCCTCGATCGCGACGAAGTTGCCGGTCAGCCCGACCGCCTTGGGCACGGTCATGCTGAAGAAGAACGTCGAGCGCTTGGTCTGATCGGCCTCGGCGGCCATGAGATCCGTGCGCACGTTCTCGATGATGTGGATCCCGGCGTCCGTCAGCAGGATGTTGTGCACGATGAACGCTTCCTTCGGATCCTCACCGGGGATCACCTCGACGCCCCAGGTGTCGGCGCCGACCGCCACGATCTTCTGCGACACGAGCCAGTTGGCGGCTTCCTTGCCGATGCCCGGCTCACCCGAGTTGAAGACCGCGTTCTGCGCCGGGTACTGCTCGAACAGGTTGCCCCAGCCGGTGTGGATGACGAGGATGTCGCCCTCGCGCAAGGTCACGTTGTACATCT
>DATEMW010000038.1:0-18497 GCA_035275385.1 Candidatus Methylomirabilota bacterium
CCACGAAGAGGCGCGCGGTATCGATGTCGCGATACGCGCCCTCCTCGCCGCCTCGCCCGACGATCACCAGGTCCTCGCGCAGGGCATGGCGCTGTTCGAGGGCCTGTACGCCACGACGTCCCGGAGAGGAACATCGTGACCTTGATCCTGTCGCGGTCAGATGTGCTCGATCTCTTGTCGCTACCCGAGTGCATCGACGCCGTGGAGCGGGCCTTCCGACTCCACGCCGAAGGCCGCACCCTAGGCCCCGGCGTTCTGAGCGTGCCGGCTGCGGGCGGCGGCTTCCACATCAAGGCTGCCGGCCTGGTGGGCGAGCGCGGCTACTTCGCGGCGAAGACCAACGCCAACTTCTCGGAGAATCCTCGACGCTGGGGGCTGCCGACGATTCAGGGAACAATCGTGCTGGCCGATGCGGCGAACGGCACTCCCCTCGCCGTCATCGAGTCTGGCAGCGTGACCGCGCTCCGAACCGGAGCGGCCACCGCCGTGGCCGCGAAGTTCTTGGCCCGACCCGACGCGCGCACGGCGACGATCGTAGGCTGCGGCGTCCAGGGCGAGATCCAGCTCGCCGCGATCACCACCGTGCTCCCGTTACAGCGGGTCATGCTCTTCGATATCGACCATGCGCGCGCTGAAAGTCTGGCTGTGCGCGCCGCAGGAAAGAACGGCGTGCGCCTCGAGGCGACGAAAGATCTTCAGGCCGCCCTACGCGGAAGTGACGTCTGCGTGACGTGCACCACCGCGCGCCGCGCGTTTATCCAACCGGACGATGTCATGCCGGGCACCTTCATCGCCGCCGTCGGCGCCGACAATCCCGAGAAACAGGAGCTCGAGCCGGCCCTGCTCGCTTCGGCAACACTCGTTGTCGACGTTCTCCGCCAGTGCGCGGAAATCGGTGAATTGCATCATGCGCTGGCCGCAAACCTCCTCAGGCGAGAACAGGTGCACGCGGAGCTCGCGGAGGTCGTGGCCGGCCGCCGCCCGGGCCGCACGCGCCGGGACGAGATCACGATCTTCGACAGCTCGGGAACCGCGCTCCAGGATGTCGCCGCCGCGGTCGCGGTGTACGAGAAGGCTCGCGCCACCGGGCGTGGCACAGCCGTGAATCTCGAGGGTTGAGCGGGAGCGGTCAAGGGGCTGGCCGTCGAGGGATTGACGGCAACGCCTGGCCGCCCGCGGCGGCTGCGCGCGACCGCATCGTCACGAACGTCGAGCGTCTCGTGGCAGACCTGACGGCGCCGCGCTGACGTTGCCTCGGCATGTTCGGGTCGCCGGATCCGGCGGCGGCGTCGGGGCCGTGTTCGGCAAAACCCAACAGATAACCATTACAGGCAGTTGGCCGCTGAAGCCGACTGGAGTTTGGCACCCGATTGGTCTAGCATGTCCACCTGTCGAACACAGGAGGACAGGGCGATGGCGATCATCAAGGCGACGGACCTGGCGTACGGGCGGCTGCGGTCCCCCGACCTCGACGCGGCCGAGGAGTTCCTCACTAATTTCGGCATGGTGCGCGCGGACAGAACGAGCACCGCGCTCTACATGCGGGGCACGGACGCGCCGCATCATCTCCACGTCACCGAAAAGGGCGATCCCGGATTCATCGGCATCGCGTACTACGCGGGCAGCCCGGACGACCTGACGAAGCTCGCCAAGGCCCCGGGAGCATCGGCCGTCGAGGACATCGACGAGCCCGGTGGCGGCAAGCGCGTGCGTCTCAAGGAGCCCAACGGCTATCAGATCGAGGTCGTGTACGGCATCAAGGAGCTCGCCCCGATCACCGTGAAGCGCCAGCCGCTCAACCTCGGCTCGGAGGGGCTCAAGCGCGCCGGCGAGGTCATGCGCATCCACACGGGACCCTCGCGGGTGAAACGCATCGGCCACGCGGTCATGGCCTCGCCGAAAGTGGTCGAGACGGCCGGCTGGTTCCGCGAGATGCTCGGCTTCATCTGCTCGGACGACGTCTACGCCGGCAACAAGGACAACATCATCGGCTCGTTCAACCGGCTCGATCGCGGTGACACGTTCGTCGACCATCACGTGTTCTTCTGCGTCCGGAACGAGCGCGCCGGCCTGAATCACTTCTCGTTCGAGGTCGCCGACATCGACGACGTGTTCACCGGCCACGAGCACATGAAGAAGCTCGGCAAGTACGAGCACATGTGGGGGATCGGGCGGCATCTCCTGGGCAGCCAGATCTACGACTACTGGTCCGATCCGTGGGGCCGCGTGCACGAGCACTGGTCCGACACGGACCGGCTCAACGTGAAGAACGGCTCGAACCTGATCTCGGCCGACGACGGGCTCGTTTCGCAGTGGGGCGAGCGGCCGCCGGAGCGCTTCCTGAACCGGGTGATCGCGTAGCCGAGCCAAGACGCGCACACCGGGCCTGAAAGGCGCGTGAGCCGCGTATGACCCAGCGGGGCGCGGGGATCGAGATCATCGGCATGATCTCGACGACGCTCGCGTCGGAGATCTACGGCAAGTCGATCATCACCGGCGCGGTCGATCCGCGCTTCATCGGCGAGTTCGCGCGCGCTCACGAGGACGGCGGCTTCGACCGGGTCCTGGTCGGATACGGCTCGACCGGCGCTGACGGCTTCGTGGTCACCGCCCACGCGGCCGCAGTCACCACACGGCTCGGCTTCCTCATCGCGCATCGCCCGGGGTTCGTGGCGCCGACCCTCGCCGCCCGCAAGGCGGCGTCGCTCGATCACGTGACCGCCGGGCGCATCGCGCTGCACATCATCACCGGCGGCAGCGACGTCGAGCAGCAGCGCGACGGCGATTTCCTCGACCACGACGCCCGCTACCGGCGGACCGACGAGTATCTCGAGGTGGTGCGCCGCACGTGGACCAGCGAGCGCCCGTTCGACTTCGAGGGCGAGTTCTATCGAGTGCGCGGCGCGTTCTCCGAGGTCAAGCCGCTGCAGCGGCCGGCGATCCCGATCTACTTCGGCGGCGCCTCGGGCCCGGCCCTCGCCGTCGGCGCGCGCCACGCCGACGTCTACGCGCTCTGGGGCGAGCCGGTCGCGGCCATCCGCCGACAGATAGCGGAAGTCCGTGCGGCGGCGCCTCCGGGGCATGCGCCCCGATTCAGCGTCTCGGTGCGGCCGATCCTGGGCGCCACGGAGGACGAGGCGTGGGACCGCGCCCGGCGCATTCTCGCGCGCATCGTGGAGCTTCGCGGGGGCGCCGCGGTTCCCGCGCGGCCTCAGAGCGTCGGCTCGCAACGCCTGCTCGAGCTGGCCGACAAGGGCGAGATCCACGACAAGCGTCTCTGGACGGCCATCGCCGCGGCAACGGGCGCGTCCGGGAGCACGACCGCGCTCGTGGGCACCGCGGAGCAGGTCGCCGAGTCGCTGCTGGACTACTACGACGCGGGCGCGCGTACCGTGCTGATTCGCGGATTCGATCCGCTGCGGGACGCGCTCGAGTTCGGCCGCGATCTGGTCCCGCTGGTGCGAGCCGGCGTCGAGCTCCGGGAGCGGCAGGCAGCGCCGGTCGGCGCGCCCGCCGTCTGAGCGCCTCCCGACCCCGGCGCGCGGCGGGTTGCGCAGCAGGGGCCAAAGCGCGGTACAGTATGGCAAGCGCAGCGGTCGACGGATGACGCCGGGAGCCTATCGGTGCTCCGGGAGGACAGCATGATCCAGGCGAAGCGACTCGGTCACGTGGTGCTGAACGTCCGCAACGCCGAGAAATCGCGGGATTTCTACACGCAGACGCTCGGCCTCAAGGTCGCCCACGAAAATCTGGAACGCGGCGCCGTGTTCCTGAGCTTTGGCAAGGAGCACCACGACCTCGCGCTGTTCCAGCTGGCAACCGGCGAGCCGCCGGACAAGACTCAGCCCGGCCTGCATCATATGGCCTGGCGGCTGGACAACTTCGAGGAGCTCAAGGCGGCCTACAAAGAGCTCAAGCGCATGGGCATTCCGCTCGACAGCACCGCCGAGCACAACGTCACCCGCAGCGTGTACTTCTTCGACCCGGACGGTAACCGCGTCGAGCTCTATTGCGACATGACCGAGAACGGGTTCGAGACGATGCAGAAGGTCGGCCCGAAGCGCGACCCGCTCGATCTCGAGTAGAAGCCCAGTTCCCGCGATCTCACCGACGCCGGTCGGCGCCCAGGTGGCGCTGACCGGCGTCGTCGTTTGTCACGGCTTGGACGACAAGAGCTTCACCAGCCGATAGAGGTATTCCTGCCCCTCGAAGAGCGAGCGAACGAGCATGCGCTCGTCGCGCCCGTGGGCCCGGATGTCGTCCACGTCGCCGAACATGCCCGAGGTGCCGTACGCGGGAATGCCGGCGGTGCGCAGATAGCGAGAGTCGGTCGCGCCGGTCGACATCGTCGGGACCACCGGCACGCCCGGCCACATCTCCTGGGTCGCACGCTCGACCGCGCCCATGATCTCGGGCGTGAGCGGAGAGGGCGGGCTCGGGAAGAATCGGTTGGTCGGCGTCACCGTGATCTTGTCGTTGGCGAGAGCCCGGATCAAGGTCTGGCGCACGTCCTCTTCGGTCTCGTTGGGCAGCACGCGGCAGTTCACGGTCGCGCGCGCCGTCTGGGGAAGCGCGTTGTTGGCGTGACCGCCCTCGAGCCTCGTCGGAACGCACGTCGTCCGCATTCGTGAGTTGTAGGCCGGGCTCACCGCGGCGACGCGCGCGACGACCGCCGGGTCGCGGTCGCCGCGCACGACCGCGCGGATGTCCTCCGCGAGCGAGCCGCTCGTCTGCGCGGCCGTTCGCTCGAAGAACCTCCGGTTCACCTCGTCCAGATTGACGGGAAAATCGAAATCGCCCAGCCGCGCCAGGCCGTTGGCGAGGTGCCAGATCGCGTTGTCCTTGACCGGCAACGAGCTGTGCCCACCCTTGTTCGTCACCTCGAGCTGATAGTTCAGGACGATCTTCTCGCTCGCCTGGATGCTGTTCGAGACGCGCCGGCCCCTGCTCAGCGAGCCTCCACCGCCCTCGTTGATCGCCATTTCCGCATCGATGAGCGCGCGGTGCTCTTTGAGTAGCCAGACCACGCCGTTGTGGCCGCCGCCTTCTTCGTCCGCGGTCAACGCCACGATGAGATCGCGATCGGGCACGAAGCCCTCGCGCCGGTAGCGGATCAGGTTGGCCACGAACGACGCGGCCATGGCCTTGTCGTCGCTGGTACCGCGGCCGTAGAAGTACCCGTCGCGCTCGAGCAGCTTGAAGGGGTCGACCGACCAGTCCTCGCGGTTGGCCTCGACGACGTCGAGATGCGCCAGCAGCAGGAGCGGCCGCCGCGCGCCGGTCCCACGAAGTCGCGCGACCAGGTTGCCTTTGCGCGGGACGGGCGCCAGGACCTTGACGTCGGCGGCCGGGAATCCCGCGTCGAGCAGGCGCCGGGCCATTGCCTCGGCCGCCTTCGTGTTGTCGCCGACCGAGTTCGTGGTGTTGATCTCGATCAGCTCCTGGTAGATCTCGCGCAGGAGCTGCTGGTGCGGCGCGAGCGTGGCCGGTTGGGCGGCCGGCCCCGGCCTGGACGCCGGGACGACGGCGACGACCGCCGCGACAACGATCGACAGCAGGAATATCCGCGAGAGCCTCCGCGCGCTGGGCATGAGCACCTCCGCGAGCCGGAATACTATCGCGAACTCTCGCATCCCGGACACCTTCCTTGACCCGCGGCGGACCACGGGCGTACCGTACCGAGGTCGCTGATTTCACCGCTCCGTGAGAGGAGACTCCCGATGGCTCGTCTCGCCTCGTCAAAGATCCAGGACAGCTACGTCGACGCCCTGCCCGCCTCGCGCGCGCTGTACGAGCGCGCCCGGCGCCTCTTCCCCGACGCGGTGACTCACGACAACCGCCGGATGCAGCCGTTCCCGCTCTACGTCTCGCACGCCGACGGCGCCCACAAGTGGGACGTCGACGGCAACCGCTACATCGACTACTGGATGGGCCACGGCGCGCTGCTCCTCGGCCACAATCCGGGACAGGTGGCCGAAGCCGTCAGCCAGCAGGCGCTGCGCGGCACGCACTACGGCGCCTGCCACGAGAAGGAAGTCGAGTGGGGCGAGTGGGTGTGCCGCCTGGTCCCGAGCGCCGAGCGAGTACGTTTCACCGGTACGGGCACCGAGGCCACGCACATGGCCGTGCGCCTGGCGCGGGCGTTCACGGGCAAGCGCCACGTCGTCAAGTTCGCGGGCCACTTTCACGGCTGGCACGAAGGGCTCGAGATCGGCGTGCGCCCGCCGTACGAGGCCGAGCCCGAGGCCGGTCAGCTTCCTGAGGTCGTGGATCTGGTCACGGTGCTGCCGCCCAACGACATCGCCGCGGTCCGCGAGCGCCTGGCGAAAGGCGACGTGGCCGCGGTGATCATCGAGCCGACCGGGGGCCACTTCGGCTCGGTGCCGGCGCCGGCGTCGTTCATCGCCGCGTTGCGCGAGGAGACCAAGCGCGCGAACGCGCTCCTGATCTTCGACGAGGTCGTCACGGGCTTCAGGGTCGCTCCCGGCGGCGCGCAGGCGATGCTCGGCATCCGGCCCGATCTGACGACGATGGCCAAGATCCTCTCGGGCGGGCTCCCGGGCGGTGCGTGTGCCGGCCGCGAGGACGTCATGAGCTACCTGGCCACCAAGTCGAGCGCCGAGGAGAACCGCCGCGCCAAGATCGCGCACGCGGGCACGTTCAACGCCAACCCGCTGTCGGCCGCCGCCGGCGTGGCGATGCTGTCGTCGGTCGCCGACGGCCAGGCGATTCGCATCGCCAACCAGCAGGCCGCCAAGCTGCGCTACGGCATGAACGAGATCCTCGCGCGCGAGCGCGTGCCGTGGAAGATCTACGGCGACCACAGCGACTGGAAGATCTTCTTCGGCGCCGGCGCTCCGCCGCGCGACGGCTCGGACCAGTCTGTGCAGGACGTCGACTGGCGGCGGCTCGACGCCAAGAACGCCGAGCAGAGCCGGGCGCTCCGGCAGGCGCTCATCCTCAACGGCGTCGACTTCAACGGTGCGCGCGCCCTGGTCGGCACCTGCCACACCGACGAGATCCTCGGCGAAACCCTCAGCGCGTTCGCGACCGCGGTGCGCGCGATGAAAGAGGAAGGCCTCGCATGATCCCCGAGATCTACAAGAAGCTCGGCGTTCGTCCCGTCATCCACGGCTCGGGAACGACCACGCGCTACGGCGGGTCGATGCTGCGTCCGGAGGCGCTCGAGTCGATGCGTCAGGCCTCGCACGCGCTGGTGAACATCGACGAGCTCAACGAGGCGGCGGGCGCGGCGATCGCGAAAATACTCGGCGCCGAGGCGGCGTTCGTGACCGCCGGCGCCAGCTCGGGGCTCATCTTGCAGGCCGCGGCGTGTATCGCCGGCGACGACCCCGCGAAGATCACGCGGCTGCCGGACACGCGCGGCATGCGCAACGAGATCGTGATCCAGCGCGCGCATCGCTTCGCGTACGACCAGGCGTACCGCGTCGCCGGCGGCGTGCTGGTCGAGATCGGCCTGGCTCGCCGCACCCAGCCGTTCGAGCTCGAGGACGCGATCACCGAGCGGACGGCGGGGGTCGCGTATCTGGTCTCGCCGTTCACGAGCCCGCCCGGCGTGCTCACGCTCGAGCAGGTCGTGGCGATCGCTCACCGCCGCGGCGTGCCCGTCATCGTCGACGCCGCCTCGATGCTGCCGCCGCGCGAGAACCTCACGAAGTTCCTCCGGCTCGGCGCCGATCTGGTCAGCTTCAGCGGCGGCAAGGGCATCCGCGGTCCGCAGTCCACCGGCATTCTCGCCGGCCGCCGCGACCTCGTGCGCGCGGTCGCGCTCAACGCGAGCCCGAACCAGGCGCTCGGCCGCGCCGCGAAGACGTCCAAGGAAGAGATCTGCGGGCTCGTGACCGCGCTCGAGCTCTTCGTCGCGGAGGACGAGGCCGCCGAGATGAAGCGCTACATCGACGTCTGCACGATCATCGTCGAGAAGCTGTCGGACATCCCCGGGCTTCGCTGCGTGGTCGAGGCCGATCCGGTGAATCGTCCGATCCCGCACGCGGTCGTCTACTTCACGCCCGACTGGACGGGGCCGTCGGGCCACGCGGTCCAGGTGGCGCTCGCGAAGGGCGACCCGCACATCTACGTGCAGCAGGGCGCGCATCAGGGCGGCTACTTCGACGAGATCGCCGTCGACCCGATCAACCTCCAGCCGGGTCAGGAAACGATCGTGGCCGCGCGTCTTCGCGAGGAGCTGACCCGGCGATAGTCACGGAGTCGAGTGTGTGTAGGAACATCAAGACGCTGTTCAACTTCGAGCCGCCCGTGACCGACGCGGAGATCCGGGCGGCCTCGCTGCAGTTCGTGCGCAAGGTCAGCGGCTTCAACAAGCCGTCGAAGGCCAACGAAGCCGTGTTCGCCGCCGCGATCGACCAGGTCGCGGCGGTGTCGAAGCGTCTTCTGAGCGCGCTCGAGACGACTGCGCCGCCGCGCTCGCGCGAGGAAGAAGCCGCCAAGGCGCGGGCGCGAGCGGCGCAGCGATTCCCCCGCTGAGCTAGTGGCCGCGCATCCCGGCGGATCCTTCCGGCCCCCAGAACGCCTCCTCGTTCTCGGGCCCCTCCACTAGCAGAAAGCCGGCCAGACCTCGCTCGAGCCGCGAGAGCGAGTGGTCGACCAGGATGTAGCGCCCCGGCACTTCCAGCTTGAACTCGACGATGGTGGCGCCGCCGGCCGGCACCATCGTGGTCTGGACATTCGTCGCGACCGCCGAGCCCATCGCGGCCTCGCCGTAGACGCGATCGAAGATCTCGCCGATGACGTGAAACGACGAGGTCGCGTTCGGGCCGCCCACACCGAAGAAGATCCGCACGGTCTCGCCGACCTTGGCCTTCAACGGATGGTCGCTCGTGAGCGCGCCCACGGCGCCGTTGAAGACGAAATACTCGGCGCGCTCGGCCAGGAGCTTCTCGACGCTGAACTCGTCGTGACCGCGCTGACCGTACGGACGATCGGTGTAGATCTCCCCTTGCATGACATAGAACTCGCGATCGACCTTCGGCAGACCACCCGGCGGCTCCACGAGGATCAGGCCGTACATCCCGCTCGAGATGTGGTTGGCCACCATCGGCGTCGCGCAGTGGTACACATACAGCCCCGGGTTGAGAGCCTTGAACCGGAACGACTTCGACTCACCCGGAGGCGTCTGGGTCATCACCGCGCCGCCGCCCGGCCCGGTCACCGCGTGCAGATCGACCGAGTGGATCATGCGGCTGTCCGCGCCGTTCTTGAAGCCGAGCTCGACGGTGTCGCCGACGCGCACGCGCAGGAACGGGCCGGGGACCTTGCCGTTGAACGTCCAGTACGCGTAGGTGGTCTCGTTGGCCAGCTTGCCGACCAGCTCGACCGCCTCGAGCTCGACCTTCACCGTGCGCGGCGGGCCGGCGGCGAGCGGCCCCGGCAGATCGGTGGCGGCGCGAACGATGCTGACCGATGGCGGCAGCTTCACCGCGGGCCCCTTCGCGCCGCCCACGTTGATCTTGCCCTCCATGCCGGCCTGCCGATGGCCGGGCAGCGAGCAGAAATAGGCGAACTCGCCGGCCCCGCCTGCGCGAAACACCGTGACGCTGCTGGCGCCCTTTCGGTTGACGCGGTCGGTTCCCGCCTTGAAGTCGGGGAACACCACGTCGTGCTCGATGCCGTCGTTGTTGACGAGGCCGACCTGAACGATGTCGCCGGCCGCGACGCGCAAGGTGGGATTCACGATGCCCTCGATGTCACCGCCCATGCCGACGAATGCCATCTTTCCCTCGGCCAGCTCGGTGCGAAGGCGAAAGCGCACGGTCGGCGTGTATTCGGCGGCCGGGCTCTTCTTCGAGACGCCCCTGGTCGGCGCCGCGGGCTTGGCCTGGGCGTGCTGGTGGCTCGACGCGGGTTGACCGACGACCAGAGCGGGAACGAGCACTGCGGCAACGAACAGAAGCGCTGCAACACCTCTCGCGAGCGCGATGCGAGGCGTGTTCATGGCGTCCCTCCCGAGGCCCAGGATGCGTCGGTGAGGTCAGGTCGCGTTATGACAGGCGTCATACCGCCGGAATGCCGGGTGCTATCATCCGCGCATGCCGCCGCAGCCGACCGCCGATTTCCTCAAGGCTGGCACGGTCTTCGCGGCGCTTCCTGCCACAGAAATCCTGGCGCTGGCCGCGGTGGCCCGGGAGCAGAGCTACCCCGCTCGCGACTTCATCTTCAGGGAAGGCGACGAGTCCGCCTGGTTCTGGCTGGTCCGCACGGGGCGAGTGAAGATCCTCCGGCAATCACGAAGTGGCGACGAGGTCGTCCTCGAGCTCTTGGGCCCCGGTGAGCCGTTCGGAGGTGTGGCGGTGCTCGAAGGCCGCCCCTACCCGGCATCGGCTCAGGCCATGGAGACGAGCACCGTCGTCGGCATCCCGCGGGCGCCGATCGTGGCACTCGCCGCGCGTCACCCGATGCTCGCGCGCGAGATGGCGCTCATGCTCGGTCGGAGACTCCGCACGGCGCACGATTCCGTGAAGTCGCTCGCCACGGATCCGGTCGAGGCGCGTCTGGCGTCGACGCTGATCCGGCTAGCCGAAGGCGAGGGCACGCACGACCCGCGCGGGCTCGTGCTGCCCTTTCGTCTGACGCGCCAGACGCTGGCCGACATGTGCGGGACCACAGTCGAAACCACCATCCGCGTCATCAGCCGCTGGATCAGGAAGGGCATCGTGATCGACGAAGACGGTCGTCTGATCGTCGCCTCGCTCGAAACCCTTCGCGAGATCGAAGACACCGGAAGCCTGTAGCGAGACCGCGACCATGCCGCCTCTGATTCGCCGCTACATCAAGACGAGCTTCGCCTTCCTGATCGTCGGCGTGCTGCTGGGGAGCTACGTGAGTGTCGGCCAGTATGTCGTCGGGGCGTATCCTCCGCGCCTGATCATCACCGCGCACGTCCACGTGCTGCTGGTCGGCTTCATGCTCATGATCGTGATGGGCGTCGCGACCTGGATGTTTCCGCGGCCGGCGCGTGACGACGCGCGCTATCGCCCGGAGCTGGCCGAAGCCGTCTACTGGACGATGACCGTGGCGACGTGCGTCCGCGCCGGCGCCGAGATCCTCGGCGCGTATGCCGACTCGTCGGTGCTGCGCGCGGCGATCGCGCTGGGCGGGCTCGGGCAAGCTGCCGGCGTCCTGCTCTTCGTCATCAACATGTGGACCCGCGTGCGCATGCCGTCGGCCGCGCCGCAGCGCCAGGAGCTACGCTAGCCGTGGAGATCGGGTTCTTCTTCTGGCCGTACGACGTCGCGCTGGTGCGCGCGATGGGCGAGGCCGCGGACTCTCTCGGCTACGACATGGTCGGCATCGCCGACACGCCGGGCATCGCGATGGATCCCTGGGTCGCGACGACCATCCTCGCCGAGAACGTGCGCCGCGCACGCGTGGCCGTCTGCGTGACCAATCTGGTAACACGACATCCCGCGATCGCGGCGGCGTCGATCGCCTCGGTCGACCTCCTGGCGCCCGGCCGCGCGGTGCTCGGCATCGGCGTGGGCCACAGCGGCACGCGCAATCTCGGGACCGCCAGCCTTCCCGCGGCCGAGCTGGGCGAAGGCGTCGCCTTCATCAAGGAGCTCTTGAGAGCGCGGCCCGCGTCCTACAAGGACGGCGGCGCCGCGCACCTGCCGTGGGTGAAGCGGCCGAGCCCGGTGTTTCTCGCGGCGTCGCATCCGCGCTCGCTCGAGGCCGCCGGCGCTCGCGCCGATGGTGTCTTCATCAACTATGGGCTCGCGGCCGACAACGTCGCCGAGTCCGAGGGCAAGGTGGCCCGCGCGGCGCGCGCGGCCGGACGCGATCCGGACGAGGTCGAGATCTGGCAGATCGCCTGTCTCGACTGCGGCCTCGACGGCGATGCGTCGCGCCGCAAGATCGGCGCGATCCTGGCGTTCGTCTCGGCGTATGTCATGGGCGGCGGCGATCTCGCACGCCGCGGCGTCCCCGCCGAGCACCGCGCGGCGCTTCAGGAGCTCCGCCGGCGCTACAGCACGCGACCCGGCGACGCCGACGCCGCACTGGTCGCCGAGCTCGGCCTGTTCGACTATCTGCGCCGTCGCCTCGCGGTCTGCGGCACTCCCGACGAGTGCCTGGCACAGGTGCGCGCCGCCCAGGCCGCCGGCGTGCGGCGGCTCATGTTCTCGGTGAGCCTCGCGGTCGATCCAGTTCGCACCGTGCGCCTCTTCGGCGAAAAAGTGCTCCCGGCGGTGCGCTGATGGGCCCATCCAGCGACGGCGGCCGACGCTACATCATCGTCGGGATCGTGTGGCTCCTGGTGGCATTCGCGCTCGGGGCCTCGGGTCACGTCGCGAGCTGGCGCCCGCCGCTGCCCCAGGTCGTTCTCGTCGGTTTGACCGCGCTGGTGCTGCTGGCCTTCGTGGCGCTGCCGCGGTTTCGGGGCTGGCTTCGCGCCCTCGACCTCCGCTACTTGGTCGCGCTGCACGTGACGCGGTTCGTCGGCGCCTACTTTCTGATCGTCTACTATCGAGACGCGGCGCTGCCGCGCGCGTTCGCGGTTCCCGGCGGCTGGGGCGACATCATCGTGGCGACCTTGGCGCTCGGTCTCCTGGTGGCGGCCGGCAGGCTCGAGCACCGGCGCCTGCTGGTTGGTGTGTGGAACACGCTGGGCTTGATCGACATCCTCTTCGTCGTCGCCACGGCGACGCGACTCGCCGCGGCCGCTCCGGATTCTTTGAACGCGTTGCTGCGTCTGCCGTTGAGCCTGCTCCCCACCTTCCTGGTGCCGCTCATCATCGCCGGGCACGTCGTCGTGTTCTGGCGCCTCTCCAGGCGCACGCTTTCGAGCCCGTAGCGAGCGAGAACGTAGCGGCTTCCGCCGGTCGGTCACGTAGAATCGCGACGATGCCACGTCGCGCTCCTTCATGCGCCGAGGCCGACCTCTATCCGGCCGTGAAAGCCTTCCTCGAAGCTCAGGGTTACGACGTCAAGGCAGAGATCCGCGGCTGCGACGTGGTCGCGACGCGCGGCGAAGAGCCGCCCGTGATCGTCGAGCTGAAGCTGGCCTTCAGTCTCGCGCTCCTGCTCCAGGGCGTCGATCGGCTCGGGCTCACGGACCGCGTGTATCTCGCGGTCGGTCGGCCACGCGGGCGCCGCGGCCGGCGCGGGTCGGTCCTGCGGCGCGACGTGCGTGATCTCTGCCGGCGTCTCGGGCTTGGGTTGATGACGGTGGCGTCGGGACGCTCGGCCGGCTGCGTCGAGGTCATCGTGGATCCCGTGCCCTATCGGCCGCGCCGGCGCGCGGCGGCGCTGACTCGCCTGCTGGGCGAGCACGCCCGGCGCATGGGCGATCCGAACCGAGGCGGAGTCACGCGCACGCCGATCGTCACCGCGTACCGCCAGGAGGCGCTGCGCTGCGCGATACTGATCGAGCGCGGTGGCCAGGCCAGCCTGAAGGCCCTGCGGGAGACCGGCCTGGTGCCCAACGCCTCGCGGATCCTCCAGCGCGACGTGTACGGCTGGTTTCGCCGGCTCGAGCGCGCGACGTACGCGCTGACCGATCGCGCGCGCCAGGACATCGAGCGCTTCACCGCCTCGCGCGCGTTGCCAGATCTGACCGCCGGTGCGACGATAGCGCACTGAGGAGATCGCCATGTGGAAGCCCAGGAAGACTGTCGGTCAGATGGTCGAGGAAGCCAAGACGCGGATCGAAAACCTCTCGGTCGAGCAACTCGAGGCTGAGATCGCGCGTGGCGACGCGCAGGTCGTGGACATCCGCGACGTCCGCGAGCGGAAGAAGCTCGGCTTTATCCCCAGTTCCACTCACGTCCCGCGCGGCATGCTCGAGTTCTGGCTCGATCCGACGTCGCACTACTACACCGGCAAGATCGATCCAACGAAGCGCATCATCGTGTACTGCGCCGGCGGCCAGCGCTCGGCGCTCGCCGCGGACGTCCTGCGCGAGATGGGCTTCCCCAACGTCGCGCACCTGGCGGTCGGCTTCAACGGCTGGGCCGAGGCCGGCCGCAAGGTCGACCGCGAGCCCGAGGGTCGCGCGTAGCCTCCCGCCCTAGAAAGGAGCAGTCCATGAAAGCTGCCGTCTTCCACGGTCCCAACAAGCCGCTCACGATCGAGAACGTCGAGGTCGCGAAGCCGATCGGCCGCGAGGTGCTGGTGCGCACGGTCGCCAGCGGCGTCTGCCACAGCGATCTGCACTTCGTCGACGGCTACTATCCGTTCCCGACGCCGGCGATTCTCGGCCACGAGGCCGCCGGCATCGTCGAGGCGGTCGGCCCGCACGTCACGGAGTTCAAGACCGGCGATCACGTGATCGCCTGCTTGTCGGTGTTCTGCGGACACTGCCAGTACTGCCTGACCGGGCGCACGCACCTCTGCCAGTCGCGGCCGGTCCGCACGCCCCAGGAGCCGCCCAAGCTCACCTGGAACGGCGCGGCGGTGAATCAGTTCGCGAACCTGTCCGCCTACGCCGAGAAGATGCTGGTTCATGAGAACGGCCTGGTGAAGGTGCGCGACGACATGCCGCTCGATCGCGGCGCGCTCATCGGCTGCGGCGTCACGACCGGCGTCGGCGCGGTGCTCAACACCGCGCGGGTCGAGGCCGGCGCGACGGTGGCGGTCTACGGCGCCGGCGGCGTCGGGCTCGCGGTGATCCAGGGCGCGCGGATCGCAGGCGCGGGCATGATCATCGCGGTCGACGTGTTCGAGAGCAAGCTCGCCAAGGCCAAGGAGCTCGGCGCGACGCACACGGTCGACTCGTCCAAGGTCGATCCGGTCAAGGCCATTCGCGAGATGACCAACGGCGGCGTCGAGTACGCGTTCGAGGCGATCGGGCTCAAGAAGGCCGCCGAGCAGGCCTTCGAGTGCATCCGTCCGGGGGGCACCGCCACCGTCATCGGCATGATCCCCGTCGGGCAGAAGATCGAGCTCGAGGGCAGCGTGTTCCTCCGCGAGAAGCGCATCCAGGGCTGCAGCATGGGCTCGAACCGCTTCAAGGTCGACATGCCGAAGTACGTCGACTTCTACCAGCGCGGGCTCTTGCGCCTGGACGAGATGATCACGCGGCGCGGCCGCCTCGAGGACGTCAACGAGGCGTTTCGCGCGATGAAGGCCGGCGAGGTCGCCCGTACCGTCCTGATGTTCGACTGACGCTTAGAGCCGGTCGAGCGGGTCGGCCGCGTCGGGGCCGACCTGCTCGATCCCGGCGTGGGCGCCCTTCACTGCAGTAACCTCGACTTCCACGAGCAGCTCCGGCCGCGCGAGCCCGGCGATACGACAGCCGAGCGACGCCGGGCAGCTCGTCGCAAACCAGGCCGGCCCGGCCCCGTGCGCGCGATTGACGGTGGCGCCGTCGACCGTGAAGGTGCGCCGGCGCACGACGTCATCGAGCGAGGCGCCGGCCTGCTCCAGCGCCCAGCGCGCGGTTTCTGTGGAAAGATCCGTCTGCGCGGCCCAGTCGCCGGCCGCTTGCGGCTCGCCCGCCGGGCTCATCGACGTGCAGCCGCTGACCCAGATCCAGTCGCCGACCTCCACCGCGCGCGCATAGCCGCGCGGCTTCTCGCGCTGCTGTTGCGTATAGATGTCGCGCCGGCTCCTGGCCGCGCCGATGACCGCCTCGGCCTCGATCTCGATGAGCATCTCCGGAAGCACCAGCGCCGGAATCCCGAGCAAGGTCGACGTGGGCCGCACGTCGCCGAGCGCCTCGAGCCAGGCGCGTGTGTATTCGGCGCTGCGATGGAGGTCGGTGAGAAACGTCTTGGTGTAGACGATGTCCTCGCGCGCGGCGCCCGCCTGAGCGAGCGCCGAGAAGATCGTATCCATCGTGCTCCGCGTCTGCCGGTAGAGATCCCCCTTGCCCTCGACGACGCCGCGCGCGCTGAGCGCGGTGGTGCCGGAGACGAAGACGCGGTCGCCGACGCGAAGCGCCCGCGAATACGCGTATTCTTCCTCGATCGCGCGGCCCGACGAGATGCGCCGGCCCGAGGCCCCGGCACCGTCGACCAGGTCGAGCTCGATCTCGACCAGCTGCTCGGGGCGCGCGAGCCCGTTCACCTCGACCAAGGTAGCGGCAGGCCGCGCATCACGCAGATAGCGTGCCAGCGTGCGGGCGGCGCGGTCGCCGACCTGGATATCGGTCACGTAGATGCGGCTGCGTACCACGTCGGCGAGCCGGCCGCCCGCCTTGCCGACGCTCCACTCCGCGATCGCCATGATGGTGTCGACCTGCTTGGCGACGTCGTCGACCCCGCGCACGTTGCCCTGCCGATCGATCGCGGTCGTGCCCGACTGAAGGACCATGTCGCCGACCCGCACGGCTCGCGAGTAGTGCGCCAGCTTCTCGAGCGATCGCCCGGACGACACGTTGATCCGACGGTTGGCTGCCATCAACTACCTCCTGGCTGCTCGTGTCGTTCGGTCCGCGTCGTCAGCGCGTCCGGTGGACGATCGACGGGACGTGGGCCGCCCAGGGCTGCGCCGCCTCGAACGCCGCGGCGGCGCGGAGCACGGCAGTCTCGCCACGCCGGCGGCCGATGATCTGGAGCCCGACCGGCAGGCCGCGGCTCGTGAAGCCGCACGGAATCGAAATGGCCGGCAGGCCGAGCACCGAGAACGCGTACGTGAGATACGAGCGCTGCAGAATACGTCCCACCGGCCGGCCGTTGATCTCGACGGCGTGTGCGTGCTCGATCGGAAACGGCGGCGTGGCCGACGTCGGCGTGAGCAGGACGTCTCGCGCGGCGAGGAACTCGCGCACACCTTGCCAGAGCCGGGTGCGCAGAAGCTCGCCGCGCGCCACGTCGCGCGACGTGAGCGCCAGCCCTTGCTCGGTGTTCTCCACCAGCCCGTCCTGAAGGACGGCGCGGTGCTCGGGAAGCTTGTCCGCGTGGCGCGCCACCATCAGGAGTCCCCGAGTGAGCCGCACGATCTCGGGCACGTCGCTCATGTCCGGACAGGCTTGCTCGACGCGGGCGCCGGTCGCGCGGAAGACCGCGACCGCGCGCTCGAACACGGCGCGCACCTCGTCGTCGATCGTCATCAAGCCGCCGAGATCGGACGTCCACGCGACGCGCCACCCTTTGACCGACGGCGCCTTCGCCGCGTTCGCGAGCTCGCGCTGATCGACGTCGTAGGAAATCGGCGAGCGATCGTCGGGGCCGGCCATCACCGAGAGCATCAATGCGGCATCGGCGACCGTTCGCGCCATCGGACCTTCTACCGAGTAGGTGTCCCACGCCAGGACGGACGGGTACCGCGGGATCAGCCCCGGTGTCGTTCGAAACCCGACGACACCGCAGTAGGACGCCGGCCCTCGCAGCGAGCCGCCCAGATCCGTGCCCTCGGCCAGCGGAGACATGCCGGTGGCCAGGGCCGCGGCCGAGCCGCCGCTCGAGCCTCCCGCCGTCAACGCCAGATTCCAGGGGTTGCGGGTGGCGCCAAAGACGTTGTTGATGGTATTCGGACCGAACGCGAACTCGGGTGTGTTGGTCTTCCCGATCACGATCGCGCCGGCCGCGCGAAGGCGCTGAACCACCAGGGCGTCCTCGTCGGGCACGTGGTTCTCGAACAGCTTGGACCCGTAGGTCGTACGGATGCCCTTGGTCGGCGTGACGTCCTTGATGGCGACCGGCACGCCGAACAGGGGCGGAAGGCTCGCGCCGCGGCGGAGCGCGGCGGTCGCGCGGCGCGCGTCGCTCAGCGCCGCGTCCCGTACCAGGGTGACGATCGCGTTCACGTCCGGGTTGACGGCGTCGATACGCGCCAGGAACGCCTGCATGACTTCCAGAGGCGAGGCGCGCCGGGCACGATAGAGCCTGGCGAGGTCAACGGCTGGGGTGAAGCAGAGATCGCGGACCGTCGGCATCGGCGCACAGTCTACACCGTGCGCGCCGCCTGCCGACGGCCGCGGGCCCGCTATGCGCGGCTGATCCGGCTCAGCGGGCCCGCACGCTCCTCAAGATCGAGGTGCCGATCACTCGACGGCCGTCGGGCGAAACCATGCCGATGACCGCTACTCGGTCCCGCACGCCAAGACCGGCGTACTCGTCCTGCGGGACGCTCGTGAGATCGACGCCGACACTGGCGCCGGTATCTGACTGCACGATCAGCTGGCCGCCGCCGATCCACTGCACCAGGCCGTCCACCCGGACAACCTGCTCGTCAGCCGCCGCCGCCGGGATCGGCAAAATCGTGACCGCCGGGGCGAGCCCCAAGATCGCGAAAAGCGTGGAGATGATCTTCGGTCGCATCGTGAGACCTCCACGATTGCGACGTCGGACACGCCGCAATGGTTTCCGTATCGAGAATCCTCCCGATACGGCCCTCGGTGGAACGCCTGAGAGCCGTTGCGGCGCAGGACGTCGTTGCACTAAGCTGTCGGCCACATCATCCATCGCCGTGTGAGTCCGTCAAGAGGAGGGTGGCATGCCAACCATCGCGTCCGTCGACAAGCTCTTCAGCCAAGCGGTCGAGTCCAAAGCCATGCCCGGCATCGTGGCGGTCGCCGC
>DATEMW010000039.1:0-6072 GCA_035275385.1 Candidatus Methylomirabilota bacterium
CGACGTCGTGGGGCGCGACGCACGCCATCTCGGCGGCGATCATGCCGCCCATCGAGTGGCCGACCAGATGCGGCTTCGTGAGCCCGAGCGCCTCGACCAGGTCCCAGCCGTGCAAGGTGAAGTCGAGCATGTCCTCGAGCAACTCCTCGCCCGCGGACTCACCGTAGCCCGGCCACTCCGGCGCGAACACGTGATAACGCTGCGCGAGCTGATCGAGGAACGGATTGTCGCGCAGGAGCCCGCCGGCCCCGTGCAAGAAGACCAGCGGCGCGCCGCTGCCGCCCTCGAGCACACGGCACGACGTACCCTTCTTCGTTTCGATCGTCTGCCACTTCATCGCGGCCACTCCGCGCCGGACTTCGCAGCACCCGGCTGCCGCTCTTCCGGACGGATGCGGTCGTCCATCGGATGCATCCACCAGCGCTCGTCGTGCTTCCACTCCGGCCACATGTCGCGCAGGTGCGGCATGACCTTCTCCGCGAAGAGCTTCGAGGAGTGGCGCGTCTTCCAGTCCGGCATGTTGCCGTTGTGGAACAGGCAGAACAGATGGCCGATGCGGAGCCCTTTGATGCACTCCTCGAGCTGCTGACGCACGGTGTCGGGGCTACCGGCGATGACGAAGCGCTCGTCGACCAGCTGCTTCCACGTGAGGTTCTCGAGGATCTTCTGGCGCGCGAGCGTGAGCTGGGCGAGCGCGCCGTACTTGATCGTCGCCATCGTGCGGTAGCCCGCCGGGTCGGCGAACGGCGGAAAGACGTGCAGGCACCGGTTGAAGAAGTAGAGGCAGTGCTCGGCGTAGAGCCGCTCGGCCTCCGCGTCGGTGTCGGCGACGCAGATGATCTGGGCGAAGGCCGCGCGATAGGGCGATTCGTCCTTGCCGCGCTGGGCCACGCGCTCCCAGTAGCCGTCGAGCAGCGACTTGCCGCGCAGGTAGCCGAAGAACGACAGGTACGAATAGTTGTAGTCGTAGTCGAGGCAGAAATCCCACGTCTCGATCGAGCCCCCACCCGGAATGTAGATCGGCGGGTGCGGCTTCTGGATCGGCTTGGGCCAGCAGTTCACCCAGCGCAGCTGGTTGTACTTGCCGTCGAACGCGAACGGCTCGTCGCTCGCCCACGCCTTCATGATCAGCTCGTGCGCCTCGCGATACTTGTCGCGCGTGAGCGCCGGGATCTGGCCGTAGCAGAAGTTCGTATCCATCGGCGTGCCGACCGGAAAGCCGGCCACCAGCCGCCCGCCCGAGATCACGTCGAGCATCGCGAACTCCTCGGCGACCCGGATCGGCGGGTTGTAGCTGGCGATCGAGTTGCCGATGACGCAGAGGGCGGCCCGCGACGTGCGCCGCGACAGGGTCGCCGCGATCAGATTCGGCGACGGCATGAGGCCGTAGCCGTTCTGGTGATGCTCGTTGCAGCCGATGCCGTCGAAGCCGAGCGTCTCGGCGTACTCGAGCTGGTCCAGGTACTCGTGATAGACGTGGTGGCCCTTCTTGGGATCGTAAAGCGTGTTCGGAATGTCGACCCACACCGAGCGGTGCTTCGACCGAAAATCGTCCGGCAGATACGGCCACGGCATCAGGTTGAACCAGGTGAATTTCATGACGTCCTCTTTTCCTCAGTTCGGCGGGAACTCGTTCGGCCAGAACTTGCCCCCGACCTCCCTGATGAGATCGCTCGCCTCCTGGATTTTGGGATAGGCGGCGAGCACAGGATCGTCCTTTCCGTCCTTGAACATCTTCAAGGCCTCGACGGCGGACTCCTGTAACAGGCGCACGGCGGCGATATAGCGCTCGTGGTCGCGGACCAGCGAGCTCGGCGGCTCGAGCGCGCGCAGGCCCAACTCGGCGCGGCCGTACGTCGTCAGCGCCTGCGTCATCCGTGTCTTGAGCTCGTTCGCGCTCAGATCGTTGGTCTTGTAGAGGATCTGCCCCAGGCTCGTGCGCATCAGGCTCCTCTGGACGTCGGCGTGGATCGGCGTCACGGCCTTGATGAACGATTCTTCGGCGGCGGTCAGGGCCGGGCGGGTCGAGCGCGCGGGCTCCGGCACGACAGAGGCAGGCGTCGCGGAACGGCCACGCTCGCGCACCGTCGCAAAGCTGAGAACGCCGACCAGACCGAGGATCAAGAGGCTGAGGGCGATCGTCTTGGGGGTCATCCAGAGCCGCAGCAGAACGCCGGCTCGGGACATCATCGTCTCGACTCCTGAGCGCTCCACTTCCATGGCGACCGCGACGGAACGATGGCCGCCGCGCAGTTCGATGTCAAGATGAAAGTGCGCCGAACGCGTTCTGCTGTGCTTCGACGACAACGAGGCGCGCGTCAGGCGCCGAGCGCGCGCGCGACCGCGTCGACGTCCGCTTCAGTGTTGTGCAGGTGGAACGAGAGCCGTACGGCGCCGGCGCGGATCGATGCTCTGACATCGGCGGCGCGCAGACGCTCGAGGCCGTCCCTGGCCGCGACGGTGACGATGGCCGAGTCGCCCTTCGGCAGTCGCAGCCGCTCGCGTAGCGCGTTCGCCAGCCCGACGTCGTGCCGATGGATCGTCGCGATGCCGACCTCGCTCAAGAGCTCCAGCGCGGGAACGGTGCCGGCCCACGAGAGCCACGCGGGCGAGATGTCGAGACGGCGCGCCTCAGCGGCCAGCCTGAGCGGCAGCCCGTAGATCGACGTCCACGGATCGGCGCCGGCGTACCAGCCCGCGTAGAGCGGCCGCAGCCGTCCGAGCCGTTCCGGCCGGACGACGCCGAACGCGGTCCCGCGCGGCGACATGAGCCACTTGTAGGTCGCACACGACACGAAGTCGAAGCGGCCGGCGTCGAACGGAAGCCAGCCCACCGCCTGGGAGGCGTCGATGTACGTCATGGAGCCGTGGCGAGCCGCGGCCGACGCCAGCCCGTCGAGCCCGCCCGGGACGTGACGACCGTCGGCGGACTGGATCGCGCTGACGGCCACGAGGTCGACGCCAGGCCGGATCGCCTCGACGAGCCGGTCGAGCGGCACGGCATTCACGCGCACGCCGCGGTCGGCGTGAACCATGAACGGGAACAGGACCGAGGTGAAGTCTTCCTCGGCCGCCAGCACGGTGGCGCCGTCGGGCAGCGCGGCCGCGACGAGCGCGGAGAACGTGGAGACCTGATTGCCGATCGCGACGCGATCCGGCGTGACGCCGACCAGCGCGGCGAATCCCCGGCGCGCGCGCTCGACGAGCGCGTCGTAGTCCACGGCTTCGGCCCGGCCCGATCGCCAGGTATCAATCGCCTGGTCCAGCGCGTCGACGACTCGCCGCGGCGGGAGACCGATACTGGCGGTGTTGACGTAGACGCAGGCCGGCTCGAATTCTTTCTGGGCGGCTTCGACGCTCAGCACGCGATCCCCTCCTCGACCGAGAGGGATCGATCGTGCCACATGAGCCCGCAGACGTCCAACCGGCGCCGCGCCGACACGCGGCGCCTAGACGCCGGCCAGCTTGGCGACGAGCTTCTCGGCGACGTCGAGCGCCTTGGCGACCTTGGAAATGACCTGAGCGACGTTGCGAATCCGCTTGTCACCGTCACCGATCGCGTCGATCGCGCCCTGCACGCGGTTGACCGCGTCCTTGTACTTCGCGTTCGTCGCGTCCATGTCGAGCGCGATGGCGACGAGCGTGAGCTTCGCGAGCCGGTCCTCCTGGTCCTCGAGCGTTCGGCTGTCGTCGCCTTCCGTCAAATGCGACAGCGTGTCGACGCGCGACGCGAGCCCCGCCAGACCTTCGACCAGCGCGTGGTCACTCATGGCAATCCCCTTTGACCGACATTCGAGCCGCTATTTCAGCGACGCGTTGATCCGCTGCAGCCGCTTGACCTCCGCCACCAAGGTCTGAAGCTTTTCCAGGATCGCCCGGTCGTCCCGGTCGAGCGCGTCGCGGATCTCACCGTGGGCGGGCACGATCGCGTCCGCCGCGGCGCTGCCTTGCTTGAGCTGCGCCAGGACCGCGCTGCTGTCGCCGATCATGCCCTCGACGACCTCGTTGAGCTGAAGGCGCGCCGGGCCGTCGGCGACCGTCAGGCTGTTCGCGCGGCGGATCACCTGATCCCGCATGGTCGTGACGGCAGTGGCCGCCAGCCCGTTGATCTCCTTCACGAAGGCGACGATCGCCGTCACGCCGGGGGCCGCGTCATCCATCGCCTTTCGCAAGGTCGCGCGGCGCATGCGCTCGGTCACCTCGTGACCGAGCCCGTTGACCACCGTCGCCAGAACCCCGGCGCCCTGCTTGACGGCGGACGATGACGAGGCGTGGCTCGCGAGGAGCTGGGCGCTCGCGCCGAGCGACTGCGTCGCCTGGTCGAGGTCGCCCTGGTAGTCCTTTCGCGCGAAGGCGGCGAGCGCCTCGGTGTAGGCGGCCAGAACGCCGAGCGCCGCCTGGCGGGGCGCGAGTCGCGGACCGAAGTCGAAGTCGACGCGGGTGCCGCCGACGTCGACGACCGGCGCGAAGCTGTCGGCGCGGTAGGGCCCGGGTGCGGGCGAGAACGTCATGAAGCGGCGGGTCAGCTTGATGAAGTCGGCGTCGGTCTGAGCGGTCTTCGATTCGACGCCGCGACTGGCTTCGGCCAGCGCGTCGAACCGCCCGGTCGGCACGACGGCGCCGCAGCCGGCAGAGACCGCGCCGAGCACGACGAGCGCGACGAGAAGCCGCGTGCCGGGCGCAATGCGACGTTCGGTGTTCATGGCGTCACCTCTCAGGCTTGCAGATGAACGAGCTCCGGGAACTCGCGAATGGCCTTCGCGCGATTGTGCGCGAGGAGCTTCTGCCCGGCCAGCAGCAGCGCTTTCTGATTCTCGTTGATCAGGGGCTTCGTCGCCTGGAGCACCTGCGCCACCGTGACCGCCTTCGTCGGCGCCGTCGGCACGTCGGGGCGCGAGTCTTGTGCCAGCGCGCTGGAGGCGCTCTCGATGCCCTGGTCGATGCGCCGGTTCACGTCGTCGGAGTACGCGCGCCGATCGCCGGCAAACTTCTCGGCGAACAGCTGCAGCAGCGAGGTGTGATCGAGGTTGCCATGATACGAGGCGCCGCCGCGCACGAACGGCGAGGCGATCAGCGCCGGCACGCGCACCCCGGTGGTCACGAATGCATCCTGATAGAGTGCGCCCGGCGGCACCGGCATCTTGACCGGCAGCGGGGCCACGTGGTCGAAGAAGCCACCGTGCTCGTCGTGGATGACGACCAGCATCGTGTGAGCCCAGCGGGGGCTCGAGCTCAGCGCGGTGTAGATGTCGCGCAGGAAGTGCTCGCCCGGACCGATCGGGTCGGGCGGATGGTTGTCGCACGGCGAGAAGCCGAAGTGGACGGGCGAGTCGCTGTACTCGGGCTCGATGAAGACGACCTGCGGCACCTCGTTGTCGTCGTCGGTGGCGATGTCGGCCGCGAGCTGTCGCATACTGTGGAACTTGCCGCCGAGGATGTGCTCGAACTCGCCGAACAGCGGGAAGAACGAAAACCCGCAGTGGTAGGCGCGCCAGCGCACGCCGCGCTTGCTCAGCCAGTCGAAGACCAGATTGCGGTGCGGGATGATGCGCGAGTGCGTGTCGTCGACGGTCGGCGAGCCGGTGAACGCCATCACCCGGTTCGGGTGGGTGTCGGTCGGCAGCGGCGCGAACCAGCGGTCGCAGACCAGATAGTTCCGCGCCAGGAAGTCCGACATGAAGACCGAGTCGGCGGTCAGATAGCCGAGCGGCGGCGGCTGCTCGACGATGCTGTGGTTTTCCTCGACGTACGCGCGCACGAACCCGCTCATCGTCGGCGTCGTCCCGCTCATCGCCAGCTGGGTCGCGACCTGCCGCCGGCCGTGCGGCAGATCGTGCAGAAGCCGCCCGTCGCCCATGGGAAACGGCCGGTAGATCTGCTGGTCGTACTCACTCGCGAACCGCGGGTCGGTCGCGAGATCGACCAGGCCATCGACGTCACGGCGGCCGCCGTACTCGGGCAGCGACAGGTAGCCGAGCACGTGATCGAACGACCGGTTCTCCATCATCACGACCACGATCGTGTTGATCTGATCGAGCACAGCCATCGCTAGTCTCCGCACCCGAAGCCGAC
>DATEMW010000040.1:0-14266 GCA_035275385.1 Candidatus Methylomirabilota bacterium
GTTCTCGACGCGGATGAGCGGCCGGTTCGTGGGGACGGCGAGCACCTCGAGCTTGTAGATCTTGTCGAACTCGGCGGCCTCGGTCTCCGCGGTGCCGGTCATTCCCGCGAGCTTCTTGTACATCCGGAAGTAGTTCTGGAAGGTGATGGTGGCGAGGGTCTGGTTCTCGCGCTCGATCTTGACCTTCTCCTTCGCCTCCACCGCCTGGTGCAGCCCGTCCGACCAGCGCCGGCCGGGCATCAGGCGGCCGGTGAACTCGTCGACGATCACCACCTGGCCCTCGTTGACCACGTAGTCCACGTCGCGCTGGAACAGGGTGTGCGCGCGCAGGCCCTGGTTCACGTGGTGGAGGATGTCCATGTTGGAGGGCTCCCAGAGGTTCTGCACTCCGAGGAGCTTCTCCACGTGCGCCATCCCCATCTCGGTGAGGGTGACCGTCTTGGCTTTCTCGTCGACGATGTAGTCGCCCGTCTTCTCCAGCTCCGCGCGCTCCTCGGCCTTGCGGTCCCCGCTGATGCGCGCGCCCGGGTTGAGCTTGGGAATGATGGAGTTGATCCGGTAGTACTTGTCCGTCGACTCCTCGGCCGGGCCGCTGATGATGAGCGGGGTCCGCGCCTCGTCGATGAGGATGGAGTCGACCTCGTCCACCACCGCGAAGTGATGCCCGCGCTGGACGTAGCTCGCGATGTCGAACTTCATGTTGTCGCGCAGGTAGTCGAAGCCGAACTCGTTGTTGGTCCCGTAGGTGATGTCGGCCCGGTACGCCTCGGGGCGGGTGCAGGGCCGGAGCGACGTGAGCCGGATGTCCGACGTCACGAACTTCGGATCGTAGAGGAAGGACGCCTCGTGCTGGATGACGCCCACCGTCAAGCCGAGCGCGTGATAGATCGGGCCCATCCACTGCGCGTCGCGCTTGGCCAGATAATCGTTGACCGTGACGATGTGCACGCCGCGTCCGGTGAGCGCGTTGAGGTACGCCGGCAACGTCGCGACGAGCGTCTTGCCCTCGCCGGTCGCCATCTCGGCGATCGTGCCGTCGTGGAGCACCATGCCGCCGATCAGCTGGACGTCGAAGTGCCGCATCCCCACGTTGCGCCGGGAGGCCTCGCGGCAGACCGCGAACGCCTCGGGCAGGACGTCGTCGAGCGGCTCGCCGTCCTCGATCCGCTTCTTGAACTCGTCGGACTTGGCGTGCAGCGCGGTGTCGTCCAGCGGAGTCAGCGACGCTTCAAGAGCATTGATGGCCAGAACGACCGGCATCATGCGTTTGACGTCGCGCTCGTGCTTGGTGCCGAAAATCTTCTTCAACAGCGCATCGATCATGACGGCCTCATTATACAGGGCGGGTTCGCGAGGTCGGCCGACCTAGAAGCTCGCGCGCATGGCCCCGCGCGGTCTCCGTGACCCGGTCACCCGCCACCATGCGGGCGATCTCCTCGACCCGGGCGTCGCCGGTCACTTGCTCGGCGCTGACGCGTGTGCGGCCGCCGCGGACGCTCTTGGCGACTCGCACGTGATGGGCCGCGCGCGCCGCGATCGGCGCCAGGTGGGTCACGCACAGCACCTGGCGGCCCTCGGCGGCGGCGGCCAGCTTCTGGGCGACCACCGCGGCCACGCGTCCACCGATCCCCGAGTCGACCTCGTCGAAGATCATCGTCGGCACACGGTCGGCGCGGGCCAGGATGGCCTTGAGGGCGAGCATCGTGCGCGAGAGCTCGCCCCCCGAGGCGATCCGCGCGAGCGGACGCAGGTCCTCGCCGGGGTTGGTCGACAGGCGGAACTCCACCCGGTCGACCCCGCGCGGCCCGATCTCCTCCGGGGTCGCGCGCGTCAACGCGATCTCGAAGCGGGCGCGCTCCATCCCGAGCTGTGAGAGCTCGCGCGCGGTGACGCCGGCGAGGCGCTCGGCGGCGTCGCGGCGACGTTTCGCGAGCTCGTGGGCCGCCCCCGAGAGCTCGGCCGCCAGCTCGGCCAGCGCGCGCTCCTGCTCGGCCAGGATCTCCTCGTGGCGCCCCAGGCGCTCGAGCTCGGTCGCCGCCGCGTCGCGGAAGCCGAGCATCGCCGACTCGGTATCGCCGTACTTCCGCTTGAGCCGAGTGAGCGCGTCCAGCCGCTCGTCGATGGCTTCGAGCCGGCCCGGCGCCATCGTGACGCTCTCGCGCAGCGCGCGCACGGCGGCCAGCGCATCCTCGACCAGGGCCCCCGCGCCGTCCACCGAATCGGCCGGTGCCGCGAACGCGGGATCGAACCTGCCGAGATCGCGCAGGAGGCGCGCGGCGCGATGCAGCCGGCTCATCGCCGAGCCGTCGTCGTCGTTGAGGAGCCCCGCGGCCTCGCTGAGTCCGGCCGCCAGACGCTCGGCGTGCTGGAGCCGGCGGCGCTCGACTCGCAGCTCTTCTTCCTCTCCCACCCGGAGCCGCGCGGCCTCGAGCTCCGAGACCTGCAGCCGCAAGAGATCCTCGCGCTGCGCCCGGTCGCGCTCGGCGGCGCGCGCCCGCTCGAGCTCGGTGCTTGCCGTCCGGTGCTTCGCGAACAAGTCGCCGACTCGATCGCGCAGCTCCTCGGCGTCCGCGAAGCGGTCGAGCAGCTCGAGCTGGCGGGCCGGCTCGAGCAGGCGCTGGTGCTCGTGCTGGCCGTGGATCTCGACCAGATGATCGCCGAGACGCTCGAGGAGCCCGACGGTCACCGGCGAGTCGTTGACGAAGGCGCGATGGCGGCCGGAGCGAGCGAGCTCCCGGCGGATCACCAGCTGCCCCTGCTCCGGCGCGAGCCCGGCCTCTTCCAGGACGGCCGCCGCCGGGCCGCGCGGCGCGACCTCGAACACGGCCTCGACGGTGGCCGTCTCGGTGTCGGTGCGGATGACGTCGGTCTGGGCGCGGGCTCCGCGGATCAGGAGGATCGCGTCGAGGAGCATCGACTTGCCGGCGCCGGTCTCGCCGGTGAGCACGTTGAGCCCGGGCCCGAACGACGTCGCGACGGCGTCGATCACGGCAAAATTGCGAACGCGGATTTCGAGGAGCATCTGAGCCGATGCTAGGTCAGCGATTCGCCGACCTCAAGCGGTATCCGAGCGAATACGGCGCTAACGCTCACCCCACTTGAGCTTCGTGCGCAGGACCGAGAAGAAATCCTTCTGCGGAAATCGCACGAGTCGGATGCGCGAGGCGGCCTTCTGCACCTGGACCGTGTCGTGCACGCGGAGGCCCACCCCGATCTGGCCGTCGACCGTCGCCATGACCTCCTGATCGGCGAGCAGAGTCACCTCGATCCGGTCGGCGCCCGGCAGCACGATGGGACGGTTGGTCAGCGTGTGCGAGCAGATCGGCGTGAGGACGACGGCGTCCATCGTGGGAAACAGGATCGGGCCGCCCGCGGAGAGCGAATAGGCGGTGGATCCGGTCGGCGTCGAGATGATGAGCCCGTCCGCGCGATACGCGGTCGCGTGCCGGCCCTCGACGGACACCGAGAGATCGATGATCCGGCTCATCGCCGCTTTCGTGATGACCACGTCGTTGAGCGCCGCGTACTCGCAGAGCGGCTGGCCGTTGCGGATGACCCGCGCGGCCAGGAGCATCCGCTCCTCGATGGTCATCCGGCCGGCGAGATAGGCGTCGAGCGCCGGCAGCATCTCGTCGAGCGTGGTGGCGGTGAGGAAGCCGAGGCCGCCGAGGTTCACGCCGAGCAGTGGCACGCCGAGGTCGCCGACGGCTCGCGCCATCGACAGCAACGTGCCGTCGCCGCCGAGGACGATCAGCAGGTCGACTTGCGAGGGCAGCTCGGCCTTGCTGGCCGCCGCCGGCACCTCGGGCGCTAGATCAGCGGTTTCCTTCTCGAGGACCGCGCCGATTCTCTGCGCGGAGAGCCACGCGAGCAGCTGCGCGATCGTCGCCCGAGCGCGGGGCGCGTCAGGCTTCGCAACGATGCCGACCTTGGTCACGCAAGAGCCTCGACGCTCCGGCTGATCATCGACTCGAGATCGCTCGCGGTCCGACCGTGCGTCGAGAAGTGCAGGAAGAACTCGTGATTGCCCTTCGGGCCTCGCAGCGGAGACGCGGTCACCCCAAGCACGTGCCAGCCTCGCAGGACAGCATACCGTGCGAGTCGCTGGACCGCCGCTCGATGCTGAACGGGATCGCGCACGACGCCGCCCTTCTGAACGTGCTCGCGGCCGACCTCGAACTGCGGCTTGACCAGCGCGATGACCTCACCGCGAGAGGCCAGCACGCCGAACACTGCGGGCAGGATCTTCTCGAGTGAGATGAACGACACGTCGACCACCGCGAGCGTCGGCTGATCGCCGAACACGCGCGGGTCGAGCGCGCGCGCGTTCTGGTGCTCCATCACCACGACGCGCTGGTCCTTCCTGAGACGCGCATCGAGCTGACCCGTGCCGACGTCGACCGCGTAGACGCGCGTGGCGCCGCGCTGGAGCAGGCAATCGGTGAACCCGCCCGTCGAGGCGCCGACGTCCACGCAGACGCGTCCGGCCACCTTGGTCTGGAACGCGTCGAGCGCGGCCACCAGCTTCTCGCCGCCGCGGCTCACGAACGGGCTGCGCGCGCGGACCTCGACCTCGGCCCCCGGCGCGACCAGGACGCTTGCCTTATCAACTAGTTGGCCGTCGACGAACACTTCACCCGCGAGGATCTGGCGGGCGGCCTTCTCACGGCTCTCGATGAGACCCTTGTCAACCAGCAGCTTGTCGATTCGAACTTTGGTTGGACGTTTCATTTCGCGCTTCATTATAGGCGACCGACTCTCCGGGGCCGCATCAGAAACAGCAGGGCCATGCCGGCCAGGAAGCCTCCGATGTGCGCAAACCACGCCGTGCCGCCGGCCTCTCCCCCGCCCCAGGCCGACGAGCTGAACGTCACGATCCCGCTCACGAACTGGATCAGGATCCAGAGCCCAAGGACCACAAGGGCCGGCCAGCGCATGATCCGGGCGAAGAATCCGATCAGGATCAGCATGTGAACGCCGGCGAACGGAAAGAGCATGATGTACGCGCCGAGCACGCCCGAGACCGCGCCGCTGGCGCCGATCATCGGCACGGGCGAGCGCGGCGCGACGGCGATCTGGGTCAGCGCCGCGGCGACGCCGGCCGCCAGATAGAGCGCGATGAAGCGGACGTGCCCCAGGGTGTCCTCGACGTTGTCACCGAAGATCCACAGATAGAGCATGTTGCCGCCGACGTGAAGCAAGCCCCCGTGCAGGAACATCGACGTGAAGATCGTGAGGTATGGGCTCGGGAAGTCGGCCGGGCACGCGCCGGTGATGCGACACGGGACCGCGCCGAACTCGAAGGCGAACGCCTCCGCGGCGCGCGGGTCGCCGCCGATGCCGATCGAGGCCTGGTAGAGAAACACGAGCACGTTGAGCGCGATCAGCCCGACCGTAACGTACGGCACCGTCGAGCTTGGGACGTCGTCCTTGAGCGGGATCATCCGCGCGACGCGCGCATCAACGGCCGGGCTGGAGCACCACGATCGTCGGCCGCGTCAGGTAGCGCGCGGCGGCCCGCCCGACGTCCTCGGCCGTCACCGCGTCGATCGCGCGCGCGTATCGGTCCGGGAAGTCCCAGCCGGCGCCGACGGTCTCGAAGAACGCCATGTACCAGGCCAGGCGCGCGTTCGTGCGGCGGTCCATCGCGAGCTGGCCGCGCACGTACGCCTTGGCGCGCGACAGCTCGTCGCCGCTGATGGGGGCTTCGCGTATCCGCTCGAGCTCGCGCAGCATCCCGGCCTCGGCGGCGGCCGCGCTCGCGGGCGCCGTGCCGATGTAGGCGACGAAGAAGATCGGCCCGGTTCGATAGGGCGTCATCACCGCCGTCGAGTAGGCGAGCCCGCGACGGTCTCGGAGCTCGACGAACAGACGGCCAGCCATGCCGCCACCGAGCGCCGCGGCCAGCACCCTCACGGCCGGGTAGAGCGGCTCCGACAAGCCGGGGCCGAGATAGGCCGCCAGGATCTGCGCCTGCGCGGCGGGGCGCGTGATGACCTGCCGCTCACCGGGCGGCTCGGCCACCGCAAGCGCCGCCGGCGTGTCCGGCGCGGAGCGAGCCATCTTGCCGAAGAGCCGTTCGGCGGTTTTGACCACGCGCTTGCCCTCGACCCGTCCGCTCACGGCGAGCACCATCCGGTCTGGGCGATAGATCGCGCGGTAGTGTGCGAGCAGGTCATCGCGCCTCAGCCGCTCGACGGTCTCCTTGGTGCCGAGCTGATTGCGTCCGTACGGGTTGGTTCCGTACAGACCGCGCAGCACAGCGTCGAAGCTGAAGGAGAAGGGCGCCTCGGCCCGCGACCTGATGCGCGCCAGCAGCAGTCGACGCTCCTTCTCGATCTCGTCCGGGGGCAAAGCCGGCTGCAGCGCGACCTCCGCGATCAGCGTGAGCAGTGTCTCCCAGTGGCGCGCCAGCGCTTGCCCGTGCACCTCCGCCGTCTCGACCTCGCCGTTGGCGTCGAGGGTGCCGCCGATGTCCTCGGAGCTGGTTGCGAGCTGCACCGCCGAGCGCTTCGCGGTGCCCCGCATCATCGTGCGGTGCAGGAAGTTCGTGATGCCGGCGTTCGAATCGGTCTCGAGCCGGGAGCCCGCCCGGACCTGCAGCGAGGCGGCGACCACGCCGACGGCGCTGTTCTCGCGGACGAGCACCGTGAACCCGTTGGGCAAGACCTGCCTGATGACCTGCGGCTCCTGCGCGGCAGCCCGCCCGGCCACGAGCGTGAGCGCGAGCAACGTCGAGGCGAGCGCGGCGGCAAGACGCGTCATCGGCCCTGAGGAATGAATGCCACGCGGCCGTAGCGGTCCACGTCGAGATAGCGTCGCGCCGCCAGGCGAATCTGGTCGGATGTGACCGAGCGCAGCCGATCGAGGTAGGCGAGCTCCTCCGAGAGCCGCCATACGGTCTCCGCACGGCCGAACAGTCGCGCGCGGCCCTCGGCGGTCTCGCGCTGAAATTCGTGATCAGCCTCTTCTCGCGTGATCGCGCGGCGAAGCTCCTCGTCAGTCACTCCGTGATCACGAAGCCGACGGATCTCGCCAAGGATCTCGGACTCCACTCGCGCCAGGTTCGCCGGCTCGAGCTGCGCGGTGACCGTCACGATGCCGCCGGCCTCGAGCGCCTGATAGTCCGCGCTCACGGAATTCACCAGCCCGAGCCGCTCACGCAGCGACTGCTGCAGCCGCGACGAGCGCGATTGCCCGAGGATCGCGACGGCCAGCTCGACGGCCGGCGTGTCGGCGTGATCGATCTTCGGCGCCAGCCACCCCATCCCGAGGTACGCGACGGTCTCGGGCCGCCGGACCTCCGTCTTCTTGGGCGTGAGCGTCGTGGGTATCGATTGCGGCAAACGCTGGAATCCGCTCCGCGGCAGGCGCCCGAGCGTCGCTTCGGCCGCCCGCAGCATCTCGGCAGTCTTGACCGGCCCGACCACCACCAGCGTGAACGACTCGGGAACGTAGTGCTTGCGATAGAACGCGAGCAACGTGTTGCGATTCAGCTTCTCGATGATGTCGGCGGTGCCCAGCACGGGACGACCGTAGGGGTGGCCGTCGAACACCGTGCCATAGAGCTGGCGCGCCAGATGTCGCTGCGGCGTGTCGACGCCGAGCCGCATCTCCTCGATGACGACCTTCTTCTCCAGCTCGAGCTCGGTCTCGTCGAGGCTCGAGTTGACGCTGATGTCGGCCATCATCTCGATCGCCGGCGCGGCGCGCTGCGCCGGCAGCACGGTGTGGTAGAAGGTGAAGTCGAGCGAGGTTCCGGCGTTGATCCGCCCTCCCACCCCTTCGACGTCACGATCGACGAAGCCCCGCGGGCGAGTCGTCGTTCCCTTGAAGAGCATGTGCTCCAGGTAGTGAGCGAGACCCAGTTCGGTGGGCGCTTCGTCGCGGCCGCCGGCCCGCACCCACAGCTGAACCGCAACGACTTCACTCGACGGGTATTCTTGAACGAGGACGCGGACGCCGTTGTGGAGGACGTGACGGGTGGGCGCCTCGAGGCCCGAGGGCGGCGTGGCCTTGCCCGTGCTCGAACAGGCGATCAAGACGAGCCCGCAAAGCCCGAAGGGCAGAAAAATCCGGGGAATCCCGCGCATGGTGCGGTTCAGGCTATCACAGCCGGGCCGGAGGGCAGAATGCCGTACCCCTCGTCCAAAGGGCCCAGGGCACAACGCCATCCGAAGAGCCTGACAATTCCGAATAAGTAGCTTGATTCATTCGTCCTTGTGTAGACGGGCCTCGCTGGCACCGTCGTTGCTCCATCCCACCGCGAGAGTTGTAGCGGTCGATGACCTAACGCAGGGGGTGACCACGCATCGTTCGGGTCGCGGGTGACGTCAGAAGGCTGGAGCTACTCCAAACACACCGAGAGGGAATGGGAAGACGATGAAGAGACTTTTCGCAGTAATCATGAGCGTAGCGTTCGTCGCGACGATGGCGCCGGTTGCCGGCGCGCAGGGCCAGTGCCCGGCCGAAGTCGGCCAGGCAAAGGCGATGCTCAGCAAGGTTTCAAAGGCCCAGGACGTTCAGGCGCCGCGGTCGCTCGCCGGCTCGCGCCAGGACATCCAGGCGCCGCGTGCGGGCCAGGACATCCAGGCGCCGCGTAGCGGTCAGGACATCCAGGCTCCTCGCTCGCTCGCCGGCTCGCGCCAGGACATTCAGGCGCCGCGTGCGGGTCAGGACATTCAAGCTCCGCGCAGTGGCCAGGACATTCAGGCCCCGCGTAGCGGCCAGGACATCCAAGCTCCTCGCAGCGGCCAGGACATTCAGGCCCCGCGTAGCGGTCAGGACATCCAGGCTCCTCGCAGCAACGTGCAGGCTCCGCGCGCCGGCCAGGACATCCAGGCCCCGCGGGGCGGTCAAGACATCCAGGCTCCGCGTGGTCAGGACATCCAGGCGCCCCGGTCACTAGCCGGCTCGCGTCAGGACATCCAGGCCCCGCGTAGTGGTCAGGACATCCAGGCTCCTCGCAGCGGCCAGGACATCCAGGCCCCGCGTGCGGGTCAGGACATTCAGGCCCCGCGCAGCGGTCAGGACATCCAGGCTCCGCGCAGCAACGTGCAGGCCCCGCGTGCGGGTCAGGACATCCAGGCTCCGCGCAGCGGTCAAGACATCCAGGCTCCGCGCAGCGGCCAGGACATCCAGGCCCCGCGTGCGGGTCAGGACATCCAGGCTCCGCGTAGCGGTCAGGACGTGCAGGCTCCGCGGGCGGTGGCCGGTGCCAAGGCTTCGAGCGCCGACGCGGCGAAGCTGGTCCGCGATGCCGAGGCCGCGTGCAAGGCCGGGAACATGGACGCCGCGAAGGCGAAGGCCGTCGAGGCGATGGGGCTGATGAAGTAAGCTCCGAATTTTTGCGGTAGAAGCACCAGGCTCCAGGGGGCAACCCCTGGAGCCTTCTTTTTTCAGTTTCGCGGGGTATAAGATTTTGAGGATGCACATCTGGATCGTGAGCGCGCTGCTTCTCGCGGTTCCGGCCATGGCGGCCGCAGCAGCGCCATCGGTTCAGGAAATCCTGCTCCGCGCGAAGCCCGCCGTCGTCCTCGTGGTCTCCGAGGTCGCCGCCGACGTGACGGTGACCTGCCCCAACCGCGGCCCGCAGAAGGTCACGCCTCAGCCCCTTCGCGAGACCGGGACCGGCTGGTTCATCAATCCGAACGGGTGGCTGATCACGAACGGCCACGTCGTCTCCGCCGGGCATCAACCCGACCAGGGCGTCGCGCGAAAACTGCTCGAGAGCGCTGTCCGTGAGGCGTGCGGCGACGTGAACGATCAGGTCCTCGCGGCCACTTCCGAACGAGCGAAGATCAAGCTCGGCCCATCGATCTCGGTGCTGCTCGGGAACGGGATGCGGCTGCCGGCCACGGTCGCGAAGTACAGCGCGCCCGTCGCCGGCGGCGGCATGTCGGGCCGGGACCTCGCGTTACTGCGGCTCGAAGCCGCCGACATGCCGACCTTGAGCCTCGGAGATTCGTCCGGCGCCGGGATCGGCGACAAGCTCCACATCGTGGGCTTCCCTGGGGTCGTGCTGAGTCACGAGCTCTTGAACGCATCGGCCAGGGTTGAAGCGTCGGTGACGAACGGCGCGATCTCAGGCTTCAAGCAGGATCTCTCGAATCAGCCCGTGATCCAGACCGACGCGCCGGCGGCGTGGGGCAACAGCGGCGGCCCCGCCATCGGCTCGAGCGGCCAGGTTCTGGGCGTGCTCACGTTCGTGAGCATGGCGTCCGCCGACGAGGGAGCGATCGTCCAGGGTTTCAACTTCGTGATCCCGGCGGCCGCCGTGCGCGACTTCTTGAAGGACAGCGGCGTCCAGCTCGGCGAAGTGAGTCGATTCAACGCCGCGTGGCATGCCGGGCTCGAGGACTTCTTCGACGGCAGGTACGCCCGCGCCGAGAAGCACTTCGACGAGGCCAATCGCCTGCTGCCGGACCTGACCGACGTGCGCCGCATGATGGCCGAGGCGAAGAATCCCCCGCCTCGGCCGTTTCCGTGGCGCGAGCTTGCGTGGGGCGCGGTGGTCGTGGTTCTTGCGGTCGTCGCCGCCCTGCTCGTGCGGCGCGCCCGGCGCAACCGCTATCGCATTCGCCCCTCGCAGGTGATGGAGCTCATCGCGGCCTCGCCCGAGTCGCCACCGATCATCCTCGATGTCCGCGACGCGGCGACGTACGCGCAGAGCCCCGTCAAGATCCAGGACGCGCGGCACATGGCGACCGAGGATCTGAAGACGGGTGTCCGCGCGCTCGAGGTCGATGCGAGCCGCACGGTCATTGCCTACTGCTCCTGACCGGACGAAGCCACGAGCGCCCGTGTGGCGCTGACGCTTCGCGGACTCGGCTATCGCGACGTGCGGATCCTGAAGGGCGGGCTCAGCAGCTGGGCCGACGCGGGGCTACCGCTCGAGGCGAAGACCGTCGCCTCGCCCGCCTGACGCGGGCTCGCTCCTAGCCGCCGCTCACCCGCCCGCCGGCCAGGAAGTGCACGTGCACGTGGTAGACGACCTGCCCGCCTTCGGGCCCGCAGTTGATGCGAAGCCGATAGCCGCGCTCGGCCAATCCCCTGGCTTCGCCGATCGCGCGCGCCGCCAGGAGGCAGCGTCCGAGCACCTCGGCGTCGCCCGGCTCCATCGCCATGATCGAGCTCACGTGTCGCTTGGGTACGATCAGCAGGTGGATCGGCGCCTTCGGGTAGATGTCCTTGAACGCCAGCACCGCATCGTCCTCGTACTCGATGTCGCCGGGCGTTTGGCGCGCAATGATGCGGCAGAAGACGCAGTCGGTCACGAGGCTCCTCCCGAGGCGCCTGCTATAATAGCGCCGCCTCGATCAGCACTCGGAAAAGGAGCGCGGATGGGAACGTGTCCCAAGTGCAAGCGAAAGATTCGGAAGAACGGTAACCACGTCAAGCTCGGCTCGACCTGGTATCACAAGGCGTGCCCGCGGCGCCGCAGCGCTCACGGCAAGGCCTAGCCTCTCGCCCTCGTTCAGACCGCCGTCTCGTAGAGCCCGATCGGTCGCTTGAGATACCGGCCCTGTGGCTCGCCGAGCACGGCGCCGTCGCGAAAGACCGTGCGCCCCCGCAACAGCGTCTGGCTCGGCCAGCCGCGCACCCGCATGCCCGCGAACGGCGTGAAGTCCTGCGCCGAGTGGAGCACCGCGGGCGAGACGACGTGCTCGCGCGCCGGATCGAGCACGACCAGATCGGCGTCGGCGCCGACGGCGATCGTGCCTTTGCGCGGATAGAGTCCGAAGGCCCGCGCGGGATTGGCGCTGGCCAGCTCCACCACGCGTGTGAGCGGCAGCCCGCGCCGGAGATGCCCTTCCGAGATCAGATAGGGATAGAGCAGCGCGGTCCCGCCGAATCCGGGAAGCGCCTTCCACAAATCTTCGCCCTTGTCCTCCTCGGAGCAGCACGCGTGATCGCTCACGACCGTGTCGATGCGACCGTCCTGCACGGCCTGCCACAAGGCTTCCCGATCCGCCTCGGTCCTGATCGGCGGATTGACCTTGCCGACGATGCCGCCCGCCGTCGCGTGGGTCAGGGCCAGATGGTGCAGCGTCGTCTCGAGCCTGATGTCCAGGTGTGGATGGCGCCGCTGCCCGTCGGCGCCGCTCGCGACCGCCTCGGCGCTCGAGAGATGGAGCAAGTTCACCGGGCAGCGCGTGGCGTCGGTCAAGACGAGCGCCTCGGCGATCGAGAGCTGCTCGGTCAACGGCGGCCGCGAGCGATGGTAGCCCTCGAGGCCCCCGGGACCCGAGCGCTTCACCTCTTCGATGAACACGCGAATCAGCTCCGCCTGCTCGCAGTGCAAGCTCAGGGAGACGCGACCGTGGCCGCCGTATTTGCCCGCGGCGGCCGCGACCTGGCGCATGAGCAGATACAGATGGCCGAGATCGTAGGTGTCGGCCATCGTGTAGGCGCTGCCGTGCGTGGAGTCCGACGTGAGATTCAGCCCCTTGTAGAACATGTAGTACTTGAACGAGCCGACGCCTTGCTCGGCAACGAGCCAGTCCACTTCGCCGAGCTGCTCCGCCGTCATGACGCCGATGTGATAGCCGAAATCGGTGTGCGCGTGCCCGATCGTGGCTGCGACGACCTCGGGAAAGATCGTGCGGTACGGCCCGCTCTTGTTGAGGTAGTTCTGTCCGGTGCGGAAGTAGCTCAGCACGGTGGTGACGCCGCCGGCCAGCGCCGAGGCGGTCTCGCTGCGCGCGTCGGTGGCGAGGTCGCGATAGATCCCGATGTGGAAGTGCGAGTCGACCGCGCCCGGCAGGACCAGCTTGCCCCGCGCGTCGACGACGTCGTCGGCATCGGCCGAGGCGATCGAGTCGGCGAGCGCGGCGATCCGGCCGGCGCGGATGCCCACGTCGCAGCGCACGGTTCCCGCGTAGGGAACCACCACCGTGCCGTTCAGAACAGCGGTATCGTACCGGGGCATGACCGGGGCGCGGGGCGAGCGCGGGCGAGCGGTGGCGTCAGTGGGCGTTCAGCGCGGTCGAGATGACCCAGATGAAGTCGATGACGAGCGCGACGACGAGAATCAGCGAGCCGATGTTCAGCCAGAGCCCGACTCCCTTGTCCATTGGCTCCCTCCGGGATGAGTTCTCGTCGCGACCCTAGCACATTCGCCGCGAGCGAACAAAGCTCGCATCAAGGAGGCGACGATGAGGCTCGGTGGCAAGGTGGCGCTGGTGACCGGCGCCCAGCAGGGTATTGGTCGGGCGATCGCGCTGGCGTTCGCTCGCGAAGGCGCCGACGTCGGCGTGAACTATTTGGATGATCGCAACGCGGCCGAGAAGGTCGTCCAGGAAGTCCGCGGAGCCGGCCGCCGTGCCGTGCTCGTCCAGGCCGATGTCGCTCGAGCGTCCGGCATCGACGCCATGGTGTCGCACGTCGTCGGCGAGCTCGGTGGACTCGACGTGCTCGTCAACAACGCGGGCGTCTATCCGCGCGTGCCGTTTCTGGAGATGCGTGAGCGAGACTGGGACCTCGTGCTGGACGTGAACCTCAAGGGCGGGTTCTTCTGTGCGCAGGCCGCCGCGCGCGCGATGATCGCGGGGCGTCGCCGAGGCTCGGTCATCAACATGGCGTCTCAGGCGATCCGCGGCGCCGTGCGGGGCGTTCACTACTCGGCGAGCAAGGGCGGCGTCGTCGCCATGACCCGCGCGATGGCGCTCGAGCTCGCCCCGCACGGGGTCCGCGTGAACGCGATCGCGCCGGGTCTCACCGACACCGCGCAACCCCGCTACGGCAACACCGAAGACGAGCTTGCGGTGATGGCGAGCGGGGTGCCGCTCGGGCGCATGGCGCAGCCGGAGGACATCGCGCGGGTCGCCGTGTTCCTCGCCAGCGACGACGCCGGACACATGACGGGCCAGACGGTGCACGTGAACGGCGGCTCGTTCATGCCGTGAGCCCGACGTCGCGCGACCGCGCTTCGACGTGACTCCAGCCATTCGTCGAATCCGCGCCGACGAAGGCGCGCGCCTGCGCGCGTTCAGGCTGCGGGCGCTGGCGGAGGCGCCCACGGCGTTCGGCTCGACACTCGCGAGAGAGACAGCGTTCACCGACGCCACTTGGCGGGAGCGCGCCGAGCGCGGCGCGTCGGGCGCGGACAGCGTCACGTTCGTCGCCGAGCACGCCGGGCGCTGGGTCGGCCTCGCGACCGGGCTCGCGTTCGATCCCGAGGTGCCCGACGACCCGCGGCCGGAGCTCGTGGCGAATGTTCGTCGCGCCCGAAGCGCGCGGCCGCGCGCTCGGGGGCGCGCTCGTC
>DATEMW010000041.1:0-5994 GCA_035275385.1 Candidatus Methylomirabilota bacterium
CCGCGATCTTCTTGATGATCTCGACGCCGCGCGGGTGCTTGAGGTCGAGGGTCATCGAGCGCTTGTTGCGGTGGAGATTCATGAAGTCGAAGCCGAGCGCGGTGGAGTCGCCTTCCATCTCCTCGCGCTGCTCCACCTTGATGACGTTGGCGCCCATATCGGCGAGCTGACGCACCGCGGTTGGGCCCGAGCGCGCGCGGGTGAGATCCAGGACGGTATAACCTTCGAGTGGTAGTGGCATCAGCGTGTCTCCGCGGGAAGGACGGCCGAGCCCGTCTGCGAAGCGGGGTTGCGCCGCGTCCATGTTCCGGCGTCCACCGCCGTGAGGAAGTCGAGCACGGCGCGATTGAACGCCTCGGGCTCTTCCAGGTTGATCGTGTGGCCCGACTTCGGAATGACGACGAGCCCCGAGGTCGGGATCTTGCGCTTCATGTAGATGCCGGGCTCGAGGCACGGATCGTCCTCGTCGCCGGTCATGATCAAGGTGGGCACGTCGAGCTTCTCGAGCTGCGGTCCGAGATCGAGGATCGACGGCCGCAGCATCTGCACGCCGCGCTGGGTGAGCGCGTGCCCCTTCGCGGAGCCCTCCGCAAGCATGGCGTGGAACTCGCGCCAGCCGAAGGGGTCCTTGTCCATGAACTGGACACGCGTCGGTCCCTTCGAATACATTTCGGCGGTCTTCACCATGCCGTCTTCCTCGAAGCGGCGCGCGACGACCTCGGTGTCCTTGCGGAACTTGTCGCGCTCGCCCGGCACGCTGCCGTAGCCGGCGCCGGCGACGACCAGCGAGAGCGCGCGGCTGGGGTGCCGCAGGCCGAAATGCAGGGTGGCAAAGCCGCCCATCGAGAGACCGCAGACGTGCGCTTTCTCGATCTTCAACGCGTCGAGCACCCCGCGAATATCGTCGGCCGCGCGCTCCTGCGAGTACGACTTCACGGCGTCCGGAACGTCCGAGGGCGGATAGCCGCGCGCGTTGAACGCGATCGCGCGGTAGCGGCGCGAGAAGAACCGCATCTGCAGGTGCCAGCTGCGGTGGTCGCCGGCGAACTCGTGGACGAAGACCAGCGGCAACCCCCGGCCTGATTCCTCGTAGTGGAGATTGACGCCGTCGTCGACACGAACGCTCGGCATGGCTAGGGCCTCACTCGGTCCACGGGAAGTTTACTTTGACGATGTCGAACGTCTTCTTGCCGGCCGGCAGCTGCGCCGTCACCCGATCCCCGACGTTCTTGCCGATGAGCGTGCGGGCCAGGGGCGACATGATCGAGATCTTTCCCTTGGCCGGCTCGGTCTCGTCCGAGCCGACGATCTGGTAGCGGATCTCCTTGCCGTTCTCGTCCTCGAGCAGCACGGTGGACGCGAACGTGACGCGGTCGCCCGAGGTCGGCGGGTCGATGACCTCGGCCGCGCCGACCTTCGTCTCGAGCTCGGCGATGCGGCCTTCGATGAACGACTGCTTCTCGCGGGCCGCGTGGTACTCGGCGTTCTCCGACAGGTCACCGTGGGCGCGCGCTTCGGCGATCGCCTTCGTGATCGCGTGGCGGTCGACGCGCTTGAGGCGGTCGAGCTCGTCGCGGAGGCGCTCGTATCCCGGGCGCGTCATCGGCGTGCGCTGGATCGACATGGCCCCTTAAGTTAACACGGGCTCGGCGGGGCGCGCCGCCGACACCCGGCGCGACTATTCTTCGTCGTCGACGCGCGAGCGCTTGAGCGCGCGCCGGCGCTTCTTGCGCGCTTGCGCCTGCTTGCGCTTGCGCTTGACCGAGGGCTTCTCGTAGTACACCCGGCGCTTCATCTCCTGGTAGAGGCCGCCCTTGATCATCACCTTCTTGAGGGTCTTCAGCGCGGCTTCGACCTGATTGTCCATGACCTCGACCTTGGCTCTGGTCAGACTGGCCATGGGCACGGCTCAGCCGCGCCGGGAGGCGGGCAGGTGGGTCTCGACCTTCGAATTGGCGCGCGCGCCGTTGATCCAGGATTCCCACGCGAGGCTCTGTTTCTGCACGAGGACCTCCTTGTGGATCTTGTCGCGCTCCGCTGCGAGCCCGCCCATGTCGGGCGGCACGCGTTCCAGAACCTTCACCACGTAGACACCCTGCTGCGCCTTGACCGGCGCGCTCAGCTGACCGGCCCGCGTCGAGAGCGCGGCCAGCATCGCGTCGCCCGGCAGCTTCTCGGCCGGCTTCGAGCGCGAAAACCGCGCCGTCTCGCCGGTGACCGCGCCCGCCTTCTTGGCGGCCGCGGCGAAGTCGCCCGCCTGCGCATCGGCGGCGATCTGCTTGGCGCGCTCGAGGGCGACCGTCTCGGCCTTCTGCCGCTTCACCGCGGCGGCCACCTTGTCCCGGATCTCGGCGAGCGGCGGCACTCCGGCGGGAATCACCTCGGTGGTCTTGAGGATGACGACGCCCACCGGCGTCACGATCGGCGACGACACGCCGCCAACGGACAGACTGAACGCCGCGTCCTCGAGCGGATCGGGCGCGGCCATGCCGGACGCGCGCTCGATCTTGGCCATCGTCGTCTCGATCGGCGAGAGCCCGAGCTTCTTCGCCTCGGCCATGAAATCCTTCGCCGCCTGCAGCGGGCCGCGCAGCTCCTCGGCCTTCGCCTTGGCGCCTCGCTCGCCCACTTCGGCCGACAGCCGACTCTTGATCTGCGGCGCGACCTCCTTCACCGGCTTCTTGCTGGCTTCCTGGATGTCGACCACCTTGATCGCGTGAAAGCCGAACGGCGTGCGGACCGGCTCGGGCGAGATCTCGCCCTTCTTCAGCGCGAACAGCGGCTGCTCGAACTGCGGCACCATCTCGCCCTTGCCCACGAGTCCGAGGTCGCCGCCGCGCGGCGCCGTCGCCGGGTCCTCGGACACCTCTTGCGCGAGCTTGCCGAAGTCCGCGCCGGCCTTGGCGCGTCGGATGACGTCGGCGATCTTCGCGCGCGCCTTGTCCTCGCCCTCGCTCCCGCCGGTCTCGGGGACGCGGACGAGCACGTGAGAGGCTCGGACCTGACGCGGCGTTTCGTACTCGCTCTGGTGCTCCTTGTAGAACTTCTCGACGTCGGCGTCGGTCACGGACGCCGCGAAATCTTTGGGGGTCAAGGTCACGTACTGGACGCGCCGGCGATCGGGTTGACGGAACTCGTCGGGGTGCTGCGTGAGATACGTGGAGAGCTCCTCGTCCGTGGCGTTGGCGCCGGCGACGAGCGGCGCGACTTCGACGAGGGCCCACGCGGCGCGTACCTCTTCGCGCCGCAGGCGGAACGCCTGCTCGAGCTCGCTCTCGGATACCTTGACGCCGTTGCGGACCGCGGTCTCGACCTTCGCCCGCGTCATCTCCCGGCGGATCTCGGACTCGAACGCCGACGGCGTATAGCCGCGCCGCTTGAGTGTGTCCTGGTAGCGCTTGAGCACGAACCGCCCGTTCTCCTGGAAGAGCGGGATCGCGTGGATGCGCGCGTTGAGCTCCTCGTCGCTGACCGAGAGCCCCTCGGCCGTCGCGCGCTGCACGATCAGCGCCTCCTGCACGAGATCGCCGAGCACTTGCTGAGGCAATCCCATCCGCTCGGCCAGCTCGGCGGAGAACCGATCGCGGTAGATCTGCGCGTACGCTTCCACGTACGACTGATACCGGCGCTGGAAGCGCTCGATCGGGATGGCCTCGCCGTTGACCGTCGCCACGGAGTCGCGCGGCTCGCCGCCGCCGAACTTCGAGCCCGTCGCGCCGAACACGAAGAGCGAGGCGACGAACGCGGCGATGACGACCAGGAGGCCGATCTGGAGCGATTTCCGAAACCGCCGCATCACCGTGATCATCAGCGCTCTCCGACGTCGGGCTGGTGACGGCTGAGCCGCGCGTCCGCCGAGCCGCTCTCTTCCGGCACGACCCGCCGCGCGACCGTGATGAAGCCGGTGTGGGCGACCATCCGGTGGAAGGGCCGCACGGACTGGCCCTCGATGTTCCACGGCCGGTACAGGGTCTCGAACGTTTCGACGAGCGCCCAGTGCCGCTCGCGGTGCAGCGCCTCGGCGATCTGCTGCGACTGCACGATCGTCGGCACGTAGCACATGAAGATCCCACCCGGCCGCAGCGCGCGCGCCACGAGCGCGGTGAGCTTCCAGGGCTCGGGCAGATCGAACACGATCCGGTCGACCGGATCCTCCTCGGGCAAGCCGTCCTCGACCGGCCGGAGACGGACCATGAGATTGGCGACCTCACCGAGCCGCATGTGAATGTTCGCCAGCGCGCGGCGCGCGAACTCGTCGCGCTGCTCGTAGGTGATGACGCGGCCCTCGGGGCCGACCGCCCGCAAGAGCGCCAACGTCAAGGCGCCGGAGCCCGTGCCCGCCTCGAGCACGCGGCACCCGGGATAGACGTCCGCCCAGAAGAGGATCATCGCCAGGTCCTTGGGGTAGATGACCTGCGCGCCGCGCGGCATCTCGAGCACGTACTCCGCGAGCGTGGGGCGCAGCGCGAGGTAGCGCAGGCCCATCGAGCTGCGGACCCAGCTGCCTTCGGGCTGTCCGATGATCGCGTCGTGGGGCACCCAGCCGCGATCGGAGTGAAACGTCTCCGACTTGCGCAGAAAGATCAGGTGCCGCTTGCCGCGCTGATCGGTGAGCAGAACCTGCTCGCCGTCCTGGAAGGGAAGCCCGTCGTTCACCTGGCTTCGGAGACTCTCGGCGCCGGCAAGAACCGCGCCGCCGCGAACGCCAGCAGGGGCGTCAGGGCACTGATCCAGAGGGCTGCCGGCACGCCCTGGCGATCGGCCACCCAGCCCAGCGCGGTCACGCCGAGCCCGCCGGCGCCGATCGCAAACCCGACGATGAGCCCCGAGGCCGTGCCTGCCTTGCGCGGCATGTAGCCCTGCCCGAGCACGACCGACACCGTGAAGCTCGAGGTCAACAGCGCGCCGAAGATGCCGAGCATCACGAACGCAAGCGGTCCGCGCGTTAACAAGAATAGTGCCCCGAACGGCAGCGCGGCGAGCAGCACCCACTGCATGAACGCGCGCGCGCCCCAGCGGTCGGCCAGCGGCCCTGCGACGACCGTGCCGGCAGCCCCCGCTCCCAGGAACACGAACAGCAACGGCCCCACGAGCCGCGGGTCGGCGCCGAGCGTGTCGATGTAGTAGAACGGCACGAACGTGGTGAAGCCGAGGGTCGCCCACGAGCGAATCGTGACGACCAGGATCAAGAGCGCCATCGCGCGCGGCATGTTGACGCCGCGCGCGGCGGCCGCCGCGGCGGCCCGAGGCGCCTCGCTCTGCGAGAACGCCGGCAACACGGCGAGCAACAGCACGACGGCGACGAGCGTCGGCACCAGCAGACCGAGGCTTCCCGTCAAGCCGACCACCGTGACCAGCGCCGTGATCACCGGTGGGCCGAGCGCGATGCCGACGTTGCCTCCGAGCGAAAACCACGAGAGCGCGGTCGCCTTGCGCTCGCCGGCGACGCTGGTCGCGGTCTTGTACGCCTCGGGATGGTACGCGGCCACGCCGAGTCCCATCGCGATGACCAGGCCGAGCAGGGCCACGTAGCCCGGCGCCAGCCCCATCAGCGCGAAGCCGCCGCCGGTCAGGAGTATCGAGACCGGCAGCATCCATCGCCGCGCCGCCCGGTCGGCGAAGTAGCCGAAGAGCGGCTGCACGATCGACGAGGCAACGTTCGCAGCGAGCACGAGCGTCGCCACCGCCGAGTACGAGAGCTGGTGCGCGCTCTTCAGAAACGGCAGCAGCGCCGGAAGGCAGCCCTGATTGAGGTCGACGACGAAATGGCCGATCGACAGCAGCGCGATCAGCTTCGCGTTCGGACGGACCGCCTGCGCGGCCGTCGCGACGACACCGCGCACGACGGGCGCACCGTACACCGCAGGCTCGGAATCCGCCATGACCTCCCAATGTTACACTACTCGCCGATGGCCGCTCGTTTGACCATCGACCTGCCCGCGTGGGTCGAGGCGGCGACCGCCGACGGTCAGACGTTCCGAGACGATCACGACA
>DATEMW010000042.1:0-8535 GCA_035275385.1 Candidatus Methylomirabilota bacterium
CTTGCCCATGTCCAGCGCCAGCCCCAGGTCTTTCTGGATCATGTCGACGTTGAACAGCGCCTCCGCCGGCATGCCGAGCACGAACGGGCCGCGGTACTTGACCATCGGTGAGGCGATCACCGACTTCAGGAGGACCTCGACGGCGCGCTCGCGCAGGATCCCGGCCTTCTCGGCGAGCGCGACCGCTTCGCTGAATGCGAGCATCTGGACGGCGAGCCCGAGATTCGTCGCGATCTTCATCGTGACCGCGAGACCGAGCTCGCCGACATGGGTGATCGTCGGTCCGATGGCCAGCAAATCGGCGCGGACCTTCTCGAGCGCCGCCGGATCGCCACCGACCATGAACGACAGCTGGCCGGCGTCGAGCGTCACGGCGCTGCCCGACACCGGCGCGTCGATCAGGACGGCGCCGCGCTCCTGGACCGCTTGACCGAGCTCGCGCGTGACGGCAGGGCTCACCGTACTCATCTCGGCCCAGACGGCGCCGGTGCGGAGGCCGGCGATCACCCCGTCGGGGCCGTGCGCGATCGCGCGGAGCGCCGTGTTGTCGGTGACCATGCTGAAGACCGCGTCCGAGGCCTCGGCGACTGCACGCGGCGATTTGACCAGCACGAGGCCGGCATCGACGAGCGCGCGCGCCTTCTCCGGCGTCCTGTTGTAGCCGACGACCTGGCGTCCCGAGGCGAGCAGACGCTTGGCCATGCGCCCACCCATCGTGCCGAGCCCGACGAAGCCGACCGGCATCAGCCGTTGCCCTCGTCGACCACGGCGATCGCGCTGATCTCGAGCTTGCACCGCGCGTGCGTGGCCAGGCGCGAGACCTCGACCGTCGTGGTGGTGGGCAAATGGCCGCCGAGATACGCGGCCCATACGCGGTTCAGATCGTCTTGCTCGGCGACGTCGGTGAGGAATCGCGTCGCCGACACCAGATCCGCGAACGTGCAGCCCGCCGCCTCCAGCGTCTTCTTGAGGTTCTCCATCGTCAGCACGGCCTGCTCGCGCATCGTCGTCGGCAGGTCGAACTCGTCGTCGCGATGGGGATGGCTGTGATAGACGGCAGCGGCGGTGACCCCAGAGAGGAACACGAGCTGGCCGCGTCGCACGACGATGCCGGGCGCGTAGGGCATCATCACGTCGGTGCGCCGATCGGCGTGGTGAACGATCGAGATTTCTTTCGTCATCGGCATCCTCCGCGAAATGCTCAGGCATCCTATCACGCTGTGCCGCGGCGGCCCGGCGGCCGGAGTACACTCGGCGGGATGCCGGTCATCCTCGTGCTGGAGGACGATGCCGCGACGCGGAACGGCCTCGTCGATATCCTACGATCGCTGTTCGCGGGGGCGCGCGTCGCATCGGGACGGAGCGACGCGGCGCCCGGCATCGTCACGGTCGAGCGGGCCGACGTCGTGCTGGCGAGCATGCAGGCCGTCGAGCGGTTGTACCGCAACGGAGCGCCCGAAGGTGTCGCGGTGGTCGCGTTGACCCGCGAGATGAGCCCGGCTACGCTCATGAGGGCCGAGGCGCTGGGCGTTGCCGGGGCCCTGCGCGTGCCGGCGGGCGCCGAGCAGCTCACGGCGGTCCTCGGGCCGATCATCGATGGGCTTCCGCATTGAGACGCCCGATGGGAGAGGGAACGATCGGTTCGATGAGTATCCGATGATGGATCTGCAGGGGCGTGTCGCGGTCGTGACCGGCGGGGCCAGCGGGATCGGTCGCGCGATGGCCGAGCGCTTCGCCCGCGAGCGCGCCAAGGTGGTCGTCGCCGACATCGACGAAGCCGGCCTCGCCGCGACGGTCGATTCGATCAAGGCCCGGGGCGCGGATGCGCTGGGCGTTCAGACCGACGTGACCGACCTCGCGTCCGTCCAGGCGCTGGCGACGGCCGCGTTCAAGGCCTTTGGCGCGGTCAACGTACTCTGCAACAACGCGGGCGTCGCCTTGTGGGGCGGCCTCGAGGCGGCCACGCATCGCGACTGGCAGTGGGTGCTGGGCGTGAACCTCTGGGGCGTGATCCACGGCATCGAGGCCTTCGTGCCGCGCATGATCGCCTCGAAGGAGGCCGGCCACATCGTCAACACGGCGTCGATGGCCGGCCTGGTCGCCACCCGCGGGCTGGGCGTCTACAACACCTCGAAGTACGCGGTCGTCGGCCTGTCCGAGACGCTCGCGAAGGATCTCCGGCCCTACCACATCGGCGTCTCGGTGCTGTGCCCGATGGGCGTGGCGACGCAGATCCGGGCGAGCGACCGCAATCGTCCGTCCGAGCTCAGCAACGAGACGGCGAGCGCCGCTGAGCCGGTCGAGCTGATGGGACGTACGCTGCCGCCGGCGGTCGTCGCTGAGATGGTGCTGTCGGCGATCCGCGCCAATCGACTCTACGTGATCACCCACGAGGAGGCCCTCGAGGCGCTTCGCCGTCGGCACGAGCGGCTCGAGCAGGCCGTTCTCGAGACGAAAGTCTGACCGGGACCCGGCCCATCGCCACGCTCGAGTCCCGCTGGGTCGAGACTGTCCCCGACCTCACCGAGGTCTCCCGGCGCCTCGTGGCGCCCGGCGAGGTCGCGCTCGACACCGAAGGCGACAGCCTGCATCACTATCCGGAGCGCCTCTCGCTGATCCAGCTGGCCGTGCAGGCGGGCGGCGTCTGGCTGGTCGACCCGCTGGCGCTCCACGATCTGGGCCCGCTGGCGTCGGTGTTCGGGAGTCCGTCCGTCGTCACGGTCCTGCACGCCGGCGACAACGACCTGGTTCAGCTCAAGCGCCGCGGATTCGGGTTCGCCGCGCTCTTCGACACCTCGATCGCCGCGCGCTTCCTCGGCGCCAAGGCGCTCGGCCTCGACGTGCTGCTCGGGACCTATCTCGGCGTCGAGCTGCCGCCGTCGCGCCAACGCGACGATTGGTCGCGCCGCCCGCTCTCGGAGGCTCAGCGCCGCTATGCCGAGTCGGACGTGCTGCACCTGTTCGCGCTCAAACAGCGGCTCACGGAGGAGCTCGAGCGGATCGGGCGTCTGGCGTGGGTCGAGGAAGAGTGCGCGGCGCTTGCGGCCCAGCCCGCCGTCGAGCGCGTCGTCGACCCCAACGCGTTTGCCCGGCTCAAGGGCGCCCGCGAGCTGCCGGCGCGCCATCTCGCCGTGCTGCGCGAGCTCTACGAGCTTCGCGAGCAGCTCGCGCGTACGACCGACCGTCCGCCCTTCAAGATCCTGGCGGAGGAGACGCTCGTGCGCCTGGCTCAGACACCTCCCGATGATTCGACGGCGCTGGCCGCGATTCCGGGATGCACGCCGAAGGTGATCGCGCGATGGGGCGAGGCGATCCTGGCGGCTGTCGACCGGGCGCGAACGATCCCGGACGACGCCTTGCCGATGCTCGAGCGCCCGACTCGCCTTCGCATCCCCGGGGCCGCGGCCCGACGCATCGAGGCGCTTCGCAGTTGGCGCACGGAGGCCGCGCCGCGCTTCGGGCTCGAGCCCGGGCTGCTCCTGCCCAACCGGCTGATCACGACCGTTGCCCTGGCGGCGCCCCGCGATACGGAGGCGCTGGCCTCGCTCGACGGCGTGCGCCGCTGGCGCGCCGAGACGTTCGGCTCCGAGATCGTTGCCGCACTGGCCGCGCCATGAGAAGGTGAGTGTCCTATGAGCGACTGGCGTGATCTGCTGATCGACGACGACGAGGGTTTGGTGACGATCTTCCGTGAGTCCAAGACGGTAGCGGTGCTCGGCGCCAAGGCGAGCTCGTCGGAGCCCGCGTACTACGTCCCCGCATACCTGCATGGGCGCGGTTACTCGATCCGGCCGGTGAACCCGCGGTTCGCGGGCAGCCGCCTGCACGAGCGCGACACCGTGGCGACCCTCGCCGAGCTGAGCGAGCCGGCCGACGTGATCGAGATTTTCCGGCGCCCCGAGTATTTGCCCGGCCACGCCGACGAGATCCTCGCGCTGCCCTGGCGGCCGAAGACGGTCTGGTTCCAGCTTGGCATCAGGAACGATGCGGCCGCCGAGAAGCTCGCGCGCGCCGGGATGCGCGTGGTCCAGGATCGCTGCATGATGCCGGAGCATCGTCGCCTCGCTCCCAGGGGACTCTGAGCGATGGCCGGCGAATACGCGTTCGTCATGAAAGATCTCCGCAAGGTCGTCCCGCCCAAGCGCGAGATCTTGCGCGGCATCTGGCTCTCGTTCTTCCACGGGGCGAAGATCGGCGTGCTGGGCGCCAACGGCGCGGGCAAGTCGTCACTCCTGCGGATCATGGCCGGCGTCGACCGCGATTTCCTCGGCGAGGCGTTTCCGGCCTCGGGGCTCCGGATCGGCTATCTGCCGCAAGAGCCCGAGCTCGATCCGGCCAAGGATGTCCGCGGCAACGTCGAGGAAGGCGTCGCCGAGGTCCGGGCGCTGCTCACGCGATTCGAAGAGGTGAGCGCCAAGCTCGGCGAGCCGCTCGGCGACGAGGAGATGGAAAAGCTTCTCGACGAGCAAGCCAAGCTCCAGGACAAGATCGACGCGTCGAATGCCTGGGACCTCGACCGCACCGTCGAGCTCGCGATGGACGCGCTCCGGGTGCCCCCCGGCGACATGGACGTCGCGAAGATCTCCGGCGGCGAGCGCCGGCGTGTCGCGCTCTGCCGGCTCTTGCTCTCGCGCCCGGACATGCTCCTGCTCGACGAGCCGACGAACCATCTGGACGCCGAGTCGGTGGCGTGGCTCGAGCGGTTCCTGAAGGAGTATGCGGGGACGGTCGTCGCGATCACGCACGATCGGTATTTCCTCGACAACGTCGCCGGCTGGATCCTCGAGCTCGATCGCGGCCACGGGATCCCGTGGGAGGGCAACTACTCGTCCTGGCTCGAGCAGAAGCGCCAGCGCCTCGAGCAGGAGGAGAAGGCCGACCTCTCGCGCCAGCGCACGCTCGCGCGCGAGCTCGAGTGGGTGCAGATGGCGCCGCGCGCCCGACAGGCCAAGAGCAAGGCGCGGCTTCAGGCGTACGACGCCATGCTCAACGAGTCGTTCGAGAAGCGCGCCTCGTCGCTCGAGATCGCGATCCCGCCCGGGCCGCGGCTCGGCGACCTCGTCGTCGAGGCGAACGACGTCCGCAAGGCGTACGGCGATCGCGTGCTGGTGGAGGGCCTCTCGTTCACGCTGCCGCGCGGCGGCATCGTCGGCGTCATCGGCCCCAACGGCGCCGGCAAGACGACGCTCTTCCGCATGATCGTCGGCCAGGAAAAGCCGGACGCCGGCACCTTGCGGGTGGGGGACACGGTGAAGCCCGCGTACGTCGATCAGAGCCGCGACGCGCTCGATGCCAAGCGGACCGTGTGGGAAGAGATCTCGGGAGGCGCCGACACGATCACGATCGGCGGGCGCACCCTGCAGTCGCGCAGCTACGTCGCCTCGTTCAACTTTCGCGGCACCGACCAGCAGAAGCGCGTGTCGGAGCTCTCGGGCGGCGAGCGCAACCGCCTGCACCTGGCGATGACGCTCAAGAGCGGCGCCAACCTCCTGCTGCTCGACGAGCCCACCAACGACCTGGACGTCGACACCCTGCGCGCGCTCGAGGACGGGCTGCTCGACTTCGCCGGGTGCGCGGTGGTGATCAGCCACGACCGCTGGTTCCTCGACCGGATCGCGACGCACATCCTGGCGTTCGAAGACGAGGGCCGGGTGGTCTGGTCCGAGGGCAACTACGCCGACTACGAAGCGGACCGGCGCAAGCGCCTCGGCGCCGAGGCCGAGCGGCCGCACCGGCTCCGGTTCAAGCGCCTGCGGCGCGATTGAGCAGCGGTCGCGAGCAGCAGATCAGCGTGTTCTCGCCCGTGCGCCGCACGCGGCGGATCTTCACCTCGGCGAAGTAGAGCCGCAACGTGCGCGCCAGCGGTTTCGGATCGCCGTGGCGGTGGCGATTGATCACGAGCGAGCCGCGCGCCGTCACCAGCGGGGCCATCGCCAGGAGCTTCGGCAGTGCCACGTCGGGCTCGTCGGCGTAGGTGACGTCCTCCATCACGTAGTCGAACTGCCGTCCGGACCGCGCGAGCCCCATGATCGCGCTCTCCGCCTCCGCGCACACGATCTCGAGCTTGCCGATGCGATCCAGGCCGAACCATTCGCTGGCGACGCGCACGATCATCGGATCGTGCTCGATCACGGTGATTTGCCGCGGCGCGGCCAGCCGGTGGAGCAGGTGGATCTGCGTGCCGCCGCCGAGGCCGACGAGCAGCGCCGACGGCCGCGGCGGGAGCTGCACGTACTCGAGCGCTTTCCACCAGTACTCACGCCGCACGCGCTTCCAGTTGCCGTCGAGCGGGTAGATCGAGAGGACCTCACCGTGCACCATCAGCTGGCGATCGGCGCCGCGGTCGACGACCCGGATGCGGCCTGACACATGCGACCAGCCTCGATAGACGATCCGGGGCTGCTTGATCGCGCGGAGCCTGGCGCCTCGCGCGGGTGTCGGCGCGGGCGCGTCGGGCGGCGCGAGCACCGGCGTCGTGTCGGGCTCGTTCGTTGGCACGAGCTCGGACGCGCTACCGGGGCTGCATGCGGATCGCGCCGTCGAGGCGAATCGTCTCGCCGTTCAGCATCGAGTTCTCGATGATGTGGAGCGCGAGCGCGGCAAACTCCACCGGTCGACCCAGACGCGACGGGAACGGAATCTGCTTGGCGAGCGACGCGCGAACCGGCTCCGGCAAGGTGCCCAGCAGCGGCGTGTCGAAGATTCCCGGCGCGATCGTCACGACGCGGATGCCGAGCTCGGCCAGATCGCGTGCGACCGGCAAGGTCATGCCGACGATGCCGCCCTTCGAAGCCGAGTAGGCGGCCTGGCCGATCTGGCCGTCGAACGCGGCCACCGAGGCCGTGTTGATGACGACCCCGCGCTCGCCTTCGGCGCCGGGCGTGTTCTTCGCCATGAGCGCCGCGGTGAGGCGGATGCAGTTGAACGTCCCGATCAGGTTCACCTGGATCACGCGGGTGAATTCCTCGAGCTTCGCCGGGCCGGACTTGCCGACGGTCTTCATCGCCGTGCCGATACCGGCGCAATTGATGAGGACGTTGACGCCGCCGAGTCGGTCACCGGCGGTCTGGAGGGCCGCGCTGACCTCGTCGGCGCTCGTCACATCGGCGGGCGTGAAGATCGCGCGCTCACCCATGGCCTTGGCAGTCTCGGCCCCCGGCGAGGCGGGGCGGTCGAGCAACGCGACGGTGGCGCCGGCCGCGACGAGGCGTTCGGCCGCGGCGCGTCCGAGCCCCGAGGCGCCTCCGGTGACGACGGCTTTGACGGTGCGGAGTTCCATTGGCTCCTCCTGGGCTCGCATTCTAGCCCGATCGCGAGGTTGCGGGCTGACCCCCCGCATCTAGTAGCGTGTTTCCGGCAGGCCCCCCAGATCTTCCGTCTTGTCTGATACTCGTCACGTGATTAGCTTTTCACATGGACCCGAGCTTGAGGCCGATTCCGGGCGAGATCACCGAGATCGTCGGCGGCCTGTCGTCCGGTCGCACCAGCCATCTGCTGGCGTGCCTGGGCGATGTCGTCGAGCGAGGCGAGACGGCGGCGCTGGTGGACAGCGAAGAAACGTTCGATCCAGAGTCCGCGGCGCACGCCGGGATCGATCTGCGGCGCCTCTTGTGGGTGCGCTGTGGAGGCAATCGCGAGCTCGCGCTGCGCGCCGCCGACATGCTCGTGCGCTGTCCGGGCTTCGCGCTGGTCGCGCTGGACCTGGGTGAGCGTGTGCCGCGCCTGCCGCCGACCATGGCCTTCCGGTTGAAGTTCGCGGTCCGACGAACCGACGTCGCGTTGCTCATCATCGGTCGCCGGCGGCTCACCGGATCGAGCGCGGCGCTGGCGCTGGAGACCCTGCGAGAGGCGATCGAGTGGGCCGGCCCGGGCCCGGCACCCACACGACTCGCGCGCGTGCGAACGACCACGCGAGTCCTTCGCGCCCGCCGCGGCGAGACCGCGCGGCCGCCGGCCCGCTGGTGGAGCGCATGAGCCGGTTCGCCTGCGTGCTGGTCGAGCACTTCGACGCGGCTGCGGTCGAGCGGTGCGAGCCCGCGCTCCGCGAACGTCCGCTGGCGATCCTCAAAGGGCGAATCGACGACCACGGCGCGGGGCCCGGCGAGAGCTCCGCCTCGCGGATCATGACGACGCTCGACGCGAACGCCGCCGCCCGTGAGCACGGTGTTCGTCCGGGCATGACCGAGACCGAGGCCCGCACCCGCTGCCCCGCCTTGCTGACGCGCCCGTGGGTCGAGGAATACGCCGCCTCGGCGCGGCACGCGCTCCTCGAGGCCGCGCTGGCGGTTTCGCCGCGGATCGAAGACGGGGGACCGGGGCTCGCGTACGTCGACACAGGAGGCCTCGCGCGGCTGATCGGCGATCCCGAGGCGATCGGCCGGCGTCTCGTGCATCAGGTGCGCGCGATCGGGCTCGTCCCGCGTATCGGGCTCGCGGCGAGCCGCACCGCGGCGCGGATGGCGGCGGCGACCGGGTCGGCGGCGGTGACGGTCGTGGCGCCAGGGCGCGAGCGCGCGATGCTCGCGAAGGTTCCGA
>DATEMW010000043.1:0-5480 GCA_035275385.1 Candidatus Methylomirabilota bacterium
CGACCGGCGTCACCGCGGGCCGCGCGGCGGGCTCGGCCACGACCTTCACGGTGGATGAGGTCGCGACGGTGCGGTTGACGTCGGGCTCCCGGCGAAGCGCCGCCCACGTTCCGCCCACGAGCGCCACCAGGCACACCGCGCCCGCCGCCACGCGCGCGGGACGCGAGAGCAGTCTCGATCGCCGCACGTCCTGCACCGCTTCGCGGACCGCGCGGAACGGCCGCCTCCGCTGCTGGCCGGTGCCCGCCTCGCGCAAGGCGTTGGCGAAGTCCGTGGCCGTCGCGTAGCGTGCCTTCGGCTCCTTGACCAGCGCGCGCCGCACGACGCGATCGAGCGCGGGAGGCAGCTCGGCGTTGTGGTGGCGCACGGACGGCGCGTCGATGTTGACGATGCGGTAGAGCACCGCGGCGAGGTCGGCAGCGTTGAACGGGTTGACGCCGGTGAGCGCCTCGTAGAGCACGACGCCGAGCGAGAACAGATCGCTGCGCGGGTCGGTTCTGAGCCCGCGGACCATCTCGGGGGACATGTACGCCGGCGTGCCCAGCATGGTGCCGGTCTGTGTGTGGCTCGCGCCGACGATGCGCGCGGTGCCGAAGTCGGTGACCTTCGTGACGCCGGGTCCGACGAGGATGTTGCGCGGCTTGATGTCCCGATGCACGACCCCGTGGCGATGGGCATAGTCGAGCGCCGCGCACACCTGCAAGACGATTCCCACAGCGTCGGTCAGCGGAAGCGGCCGGCCCCCCAGCAAGAGATCGGCGAGCGTGCCGCCCTCGATGTACTCCATGACCATGAACGGCCGTCCCTCGGACTCGCCCACGTCGTGAACGGCGACGATGGCGGGGTGGGTCAGCCGGCCGGCGGCCACGGCTTCATGATGAAATCGCTCCTTCAGGCCGACGCCCGCCTCGTCGAGCGAGACCAGCTCCGGCCGGAGGATCTTGATGGCCACCAGGCGATCGAGCTTGGGATCGTGGGCCTTGTAGACGACGCCGCTCGTGCCGCGGCCGAGCTCGGAGAGGAGCTCGTAGCGGCCGCAGAGCAGCGGGGACCGCTCGGCCGCCGTCAGCGCGGCCGGTGACGTCTCCTCGATCATCGAATATCGTCCTTGAACGTGAGCCGGAGTCCGCCGATCTCGATCTCGTCGCCGTCTCGCAGGGTGGCGTGTCGCGTCGGCTGGTCGTTGACGCGCATGCGGTACCACCAGGAGGAGTTGCGCACCTCGTACTGCGGGCCGACGCGGTTGATGTGCAGGTGACGCTTCGGACCGCGGCAGGACACACGGAGGTCGCAGCCATCGCCGCGCCCGATGACGACCGAGCCGTCGGCCAGCGCGAACGTCCCGTCCTCATCCCCGGCCTGCCAGCGCACGTGGGCGCGGCGCTTCTCGACGACGGTCGCCCGGAGCTTGGCCAGCTCCTCCGGCCTCATCACGAGCGTGCGGCCGGGCTCGGCATACCCGCTCGTGGCGGCGTGGGGCTTCTGCGGAGTCGGCTCGGTCGGCACGTGGTCGAAGAAGAGGGAGAACTTGCCGACGGAGATCTCGTCGCCGCGCTTGATGGGGGCCATGCCGGCAAGCGGTCGCCCGTTGAGCAGGGTGCCGTTGCCCGAGCCCAGATCGCGGACGAACCACTGCTGATCTTGAAGACGGATCTCGGCCTGATGGCGCGACACGGCGACGTTGTCGATGACGACTTCCAGACCCATCTCGCGGCCGATCCGGATGATCGGCACGTCGAGGTTGTAGACCTTGAGCGCGGTTCGCTCGACGACCAGCGTCAGCTTGGGCATCTGACCCCTCCGAGCATCTAGATAGAGCAACAGATGGGCCACGCGGATCACGGGGTAAAAATCCTTGTACGGCGCAGAGTTAGGGCGGTCATGCGCGGGTCGCCATGGGCGGCATGGACGAGGAACGGCCATCGCGTGACGAAACTGACACGCATACTCGGAGGCGCCGCCAGGGCGGGGCCGGAAGTGGGGCTACTCAGCCGACCGAGCGCGGGCGGCCTTCAGCGCGGAGTGACGGGGCTCGGCGCCTCGGCCGGCGGGTGACCGGCGAGCGTGGTGCGCCTGACGTCGCGGACTTCGCTGTGATCGAAGCGCCGCGCCCGATGCATCGTGGAGCGGTTGTCCCACATCACCAGGTCGTTCGGTTTCCAGGCGTGGGAATAGACGAACTCCGGCTGCGTCGCGTGCTCGGTGAGATCGCGCAGGAACATGCGCGCCTCGGGGACCGTCCAGCCGACGATGGCGCCGGCGTGCGCGGAGAGAAACAGCGACAGGCGGCCGGTGACCGGATGCCGGCGCACGAGCGGATGGCGCACGGGCGCGAATGCGGTGATCTCCTCGGCCGTGAGATCGACGAAGCCGATCGCCTCGCGGGAGTAGATCAGCGAGTGCTCGCAGGTCAGCTCCGCGACTTCGGTCTTCGTTCGCTGGTCGAGCGCATCGTAGGCCGCGCGCATGTCGGCGAACTCGGTGTTGGCGCCCCACGAGGGGATGACGCGTCCCGAGAGCAGGGAGTACTTGGCCGGCGCCGGGCGAAACGAGCTGTCGGAATGCCAGAGCCGATCGCCGAGCTTGAAGAACCAGACACGGTCCTCGGTCGACATGATCTTGCCGTGGCGGTCCAGGTTGGAGAAGTCCGCGATGCCCGGGCCGAGCCGATGTTCCTCGCGCCGCCGGATATGGCCGGCGGTCTTGTAGCTCTCGAGCTCGCCGAAGTTGAGCGTGAACGCGATCTGCTGCTCGTCGGTCAGCGGCTGATCGCGAAAGACGAGCACGGCGTACGTGTCGATCGCCGCCTCGATCGCGGCCGCGTCCGCGCGGTCGAGCGGCTTGCCGATGTCGACACCCGAGACTTCACCGGCGAACGTGGGACGCAGCTGACGGATCGCGATGGACATCACAGGCTGTCGTGCCCGCTCGACCACCGCTGGCAGATGTGATGCGCGATCGCGATCGGCGCGGGCAGGGACGCCCGCGACGCGTCGTCGACGCCGGCTGCAGCGCGCGCGACCATCTCGCGGACCTCGTCGCGGCTGAACCATTGCGCCTCGGCGAGCTCCTCGGGGTCGACGGTGATCTCTTCGGTCAGCGCCTCGGCGAGAAAGCCCATCATGAGGCTCGACGGAAACGGCCACGGCTGCGCCGCCAGGTAGCGCACCCGCCCGCAGCGGATGCCGGACTCCTCGCGCACCTCGCGGCGCACGGCCTCCTCGAGCGTTTCACCCGGCTCGACGAAGCCGGCCAGGCATGAGAACCGGGAGCCCGGGCGACGCCGGTTCCGGCCGAGCAGTGCGCGATCGCGATGGATGGCGAGCATGATGACGACCGGATCGGTACGCGGGAAATGCGAAGCGCGGCAATCCGGGCAGCGCCGGACCCAGCCCGCCGACGCCACGCGGGTCGGTGAGCCGCACTGCGCGCAGAAGCGGTGGCGCGCGTGCCAGTCGAGTATGCAGCGGGCCTGCGCGAGGATCGCGGCCTCGCCGACGGCCAGGTTCGGCGCGAGCGCGCGCACGTCGATCAGCTCCGTGTCGACGTCGGGGGCGATGCTCGCGCCGGTCGCGTCGATCGCGAAGTGTGCGCGGCCGTCGCCGAGGCCGAGGAAGATCAGCTGCGCGCCGGCGTCGATCTGGCCGCGCCACGGCGCCACCGGTTGCCAGTCGAGCGCCGGCTTCGCCGTGCCGCGCGTGAAGGGCTTGAGGTCGCGCAGCGCCAGGATCCGGGTCGCCGGCTCGCCGAGCAATCCGGCGATCCACTCGCGATCGTCGCGACGCTCGCTGGCGCGATCCAGCGGATTGCCGCCGAAGCAGTAGATGTCTTCCATGGCCGAGGCTACGCGCCCTTCACGAGCTGCATGAGCCGCCCGAGCGTGGCCAGCCGCGCGTCGAGCGTGGTACCGGCCGGGTCCACCCGCAAGGTCGTCAGCCCGCTGGCCCGATAGACGCGCAGCCGTTCGCGGACCATGGCCTCGGTGCCCAGGAGGTTCGCCTTGAGCGCGATCTCGTCGGGCACGCGGGCCGCGGCCTCGTCGCGCTTGCCGTCGAGCCACAGGCGCTGAACTTCGGCCGCGGCGTCGGCGTAGCCGGCCCGCTTGAAGGCGTCGTTGTAGAAATTATGTTGACGCGAGCCCATCGCGCCGAGCGTGAATGCCAGTCCCGGCTTGCGTGCGGCCGTGAGCCGCTCGACGTCGTCGCCGAACGCGACGGCCCCACCGGCCTGCAGATCGAGCTGCGCGAGCGCGCGGCCGGCGCGCTTGGCGCCGGCTTCGATGTGATCGAAGAAGATTCGCGCGTGATCCGGCATGAACGAGGTGCCAAGCCACCCGTCGGCGATCTCGCCGGTCAGCTCGAGCCCGCGCGGCGAGAGCGTGGCCAGGTACACGGGGATATCCGGGCGCGGCTGGGCCGAGGAGCGCAGCGCCTTGCCTTCGCCGCCCGGGCGCGGCAGCTCGTAGATCTGGCCCTTGAACGCCACGCGCTCGCCGCGCGCGGCGCGGCGCACGATCTCGACGATCTCGCGCATGCGCGTCAGCGGACGATCGAAGGCAAGCCCGTGCCAGCCCTCGATCACCTGCGGCCCGCTCACACCCATGCCGAGCACGAACCGGCCGGACGACATCGACGCCAGGCTGAGCGCGGTCATCGCGACGAGCGCCGGCGTGCGCGTGCCCGCCTGCATGATCCCCGAGCCCAGCCGGATGCGCGAGGTGCGCGCCGCCATGAATGCCAGCGGCGTCGCGGCATCCAGGCCCCATGACTCGTGCGACCAGACGTCGTCGACGCCGAGACGCTCGGCCTCGGTCACGTAGGTCGCGGCCTGCTCCCAGTTCTCGTTGGCCTCCAGCCGCAAGCCGATGCCGACGCGCATCAGGCGAGACCGGCGACCCTGGCGAGCTGCCCGGCGTGGTCGAGATCGTGCAGCCGAATGAACAGCAAGGTCTCGCGCCAGTTCAGTGGGCCGAAGAACGGGTGCGCGATGGTGGCGTCGAGACGGGCCGCCGGGTGCGCGCCGCGCACGCGCTCGAACAGCACGCCCCGATCGCGCTCGAGCAGTGCCCACCACTGATCCAGCGAGCGCGGCGTCGTGTCTCGCGCGGCGACGTCGCGGGGCTCGCCGGGCGCCTGGCCGTCCAGGATCCGCACGATCGCGTCGCCGAAGTGCCGGCCGGCCTCGATGACGTGCGCCATCACCTCGTTGGCGCTCCACTCGCCGGGCGCGGGCGGCTCGGCGAAGCGCACCCGCGGCACCGCGTTGGCCGCCTCCCGGAGCTTGCCCATCGCCTCTTGCACTTTGCCGATGAGCTGCTCCGGCGAGAGCTTCGCGCCCTGAGCCGTCAGGTAGCTGCGGATGCGCAGCATCTCTTCACTGGTCATGGCCGCGACTCTAGCACGAACGGTCGGGCGCGCCGGCGCCCGAGCGGTGCGGGCGACGGCGCAGTTCTTGTTAGGGACCGAGCTCCGTCTGCACCA
>DATEMW010000044.1:0-3076 GCA_035275385.1 Candidatus Methylomirabilota bacterium
GCCCGGCGGCCCGACCGCTTCTGGAAAACTCGCACCTTGACGGGCGGCGCCGCGATCGCGTCATGAGCCCCCGCGCGGCGCGCGCCGCGCTGCTCTGCGTCCTCGCGCTCGTTCTCGGCGCCTGCGCGTCAAGCAGTACAACGGCGGCCGACGCCGATCTCGTCCGGCTGACGTTTCTCCAGATCAACGACGCCTACGTGCTGGAGCCGGTCGACGGCGGCCGCCGCGGCGGGATGGCGCGGCTGGCGACCTTGGTCCGCGAGGCCAGGCGCGAGAACCCGAACACGATCTTCGTGATCGGCGGCGACTTTCTCTCTCCCTCGGTCGAGTCGACGTTTCTTCAGGGATCGCAGATGGTCGCCGCGCTCGGCGCGGTCGGCCTGGACTACGCGACGTTCGGCAACCACGAGTTCGACTTCGGGCCCGCGGTGCTCGCCGAGCGCATGAAGGAGTCGAAGTTCCGCTGGCTCTCCGCGAACGTGCTCGACCGCGTCTCCGGCCGCCCGTTCGGCGGCGCCGCGGCCGAAGAGCTCGTGACGCTCGGAGGCGTGCGGGTCGGCCTCTTCGGCCTGACGATGGTCGACGCCGCGCGCACGTCGCGCCCGGGGCCGGACATCGCGTTCACACCTCCGCGGGCCGCCGGCAAGGAGGCCGCCGCCCGCGTGCGCGCGCGGGGCGCCGTGGTCGTCGCCGCGGTCACGCATCAGGAGATGGCCGAAGACAAGGCACTCGGCGCGGAGGCCGGCATCGACGTCATCCTCGGCGGGCACGAGCACGATCCGATGGTCGCCGAGGAAGGCAAGACCTTGATCACGAAGGGCGGCTCCGACGCGCGCTACCTGGTCCAGGTCGATCTCTGGCTGAGCCGCGAGGGCAAGCTCGTGGAGCGCTCCTGGCGCTTTCGCGAGGTGAGCCGGCGCGTCGCGCCCGACCCCGCCGTCGAGGAGCTCGTCCGCGCGTACGCGGTGCGGCTCGATCGCGAGCTGGACGTCGTCGTGGGCCGTACCGACGTGCCGCTGGAGGCCCGTTCAGCGAGGCTCAGAACCCAGGAGACCAATCTCGGCGATCTCGTCACCGATCTCCTGCGCGAGCGCCTGGGCACCGACGTCGCGCTGGTGAACGGCGGGGCGATCCGGACCAACCGCGAAGTGCCGTCGGGCACGCTCACCCGACGCGACATCCACGCGCTGCTGCCGTTCAGCGACGTCGTGCTGAAGCTCGAGATGCGCGGGCGCGACCTTCGGGCGGCGCTCGAGCACGGGCTCGCACAAACCGATCGCGTCGGCGGCGGCTTCCTTCAGGTTTCGGGAATGCGCCTGGTCTGGGATCCCCAGTTACCGGCAGGGCAGCGACTGGTGAGCGCGAGCGTGGGAAGCCGGCCGCTCGACGACAACGCCGTCTACACGGTCGCCGTGCCCAGCTATCTCGTGCGCGGCGGCGACGGCTACACCGCGTTCAAAGGCTCGAAGATCGTCATCGACGAGACGAGCGGCCCGCAGGTCGCCCAGACGATCCTGGACGGGATCGTCGCCCGGCGCACGATCGCGCCGGCAACCGACGGGCGAGTCACGACGGGCTCGCGCTGAGGCCGAGCCCGCGATGCTCCGCAGTGCGCTCATTCTCTCGGTAGCCTACAACTGTCCGAGCACTGGAGAGCTCGGGCGCGGCGCTTATCCACTTATCCCCAGAAATCCACAAATTGAAAATCGCACGGCGCAGCGCGATGTGAGCGGCGACGTCGCTTGTGAACACAGTAAAGTCGGGCTCGCGCGCCCTCGCATGTCGCGGTGATGCGTCGCCACGCGGTCATCGTCCGGTCGCGCGCACGAACTCCGCATTTTCCGCGGCGATGTTCGTCGTTGATTTGATCGCGCCGCGCAGCCTAGGTTACTTCTACCTTGCCGCGCGTTCTGGTCGTCGACGACGAGCGATACATCCGAGGTCTCCTGAGCGAGCTGCTCTCTGTCTGGGGCTGTCAGGCTGACGTCGCGGCGAGCGGGACCGAAGGTCTCATGCTCTTCAAACAAAAGTCATACGACCTCGTGCTGACCGACTACTCGATGCCCGGCGGCTCCGGGCTCGAGCTGGTCGAGAACGTGAGGAACAGCGACGCGGACGTCGGCGTGATCATGCTGACGGCATCCGGCGCCGACCTGGACCTGCACGGTCAGCGGCTCGGCTTCAAGCTCCTGAGAAAGCCCCTCCAGATCGATCGGCTCGAAGAAGCCGTCAAGCAGGCGCTGAGCGACCGGAAGACCCAGAACTAGCCGCGCGTCCCGGCTCTCACTTGCCGAGGACCTTGCGCGGATCGAGCGCGTCCCGCAGCCCGTCGCCGATGTAGTTGATCGACAGCACCGTCAGGAAGATCGCGGTCCCCGGAAAGATCGCCCAGTGCGGGGCGAAGTCCAGGTTGTCCTTGGCGTCGTAGAGGATGCGTCCCCACGTCGGGATGTCCGGCGGAAAGCCGAGGCCCAGGAACGACAACGTCGACTCGGCGATGATCGCCGCGGCGACGTCGATGGTGCCGGCAACGATGACGGGCCCCATCGAGTTCGGCAGGATGTGGCGGACCACCTGGCGCAGCGGCGGCGCGCCGAGGCTCCGCGCCGACTCGACGAACTCCTTCTCGCGCAAGGAGAGGAACTGCGCGCGCACGAGCCGGGCCACCGGCATCCAGCGCAGGCCCCCGATCACGGCGACGATCAGAATGAAGATGCCCGCCTCAGGACCGAACATCTTGCGCAAGCTGTCGCGGAACAGGTAGACGATCAGCAGGAGCAGCGGCAGGCCCGGCAGCGACAGGAACATGTCGGTGATGCGCATGAGGGTGTGATCGACCGCGCCGCCGAGGAACCCGGACGTCGCGCCGATCGCGGTCCCGATCGAGATCGCGATCAGCATCGCGGCGATGCCGACCGCCAGCGAGATGCGCCCGCCGTAGAGCATGCGCGCCAGCACGTCCTGGCCCAGATCGTCGGTGCCGAGCGGATGGCTCCACGACGGGCCCTTGAGCTTGGCCTTGAAGTCGATGTCGTTGATCGGCACCCGCCAGACGAGCGGCCCCACCAGCACCGCC
>DATEMW010000045.1:0-6020 GCA_035275385.1 Candidatus Methylomirabilota bacterium
CGCCTGCAGCTCCGGGGTGAGCGACGCCGCGTCCGCGCCGACATAGAACACCTTCGGTCGGGTGCCCTGCTCGGCCTTCCTCACCTGCACCGGCTCGCGCGCGACGATCGTGGCGATGGGCGAGGCGGGATCGTCCAGGTCCCCGGCGATGATCGCGCGCTCCGGACACACGATCACGCAGGCCGGCTCCAGGCCCACCTCGACCCGATGGGCGCAGTAGTTACACTTGGCCGCCGTCTGCGTGTCCGGGTCGATGTAGAGCGCGTCGTACGGGCACGCCTGCATGCACGACTTGCAGCCGATGCAGCGCTCGCCGTCGAAGTCGACGATCCCGTCGGCGCGCCGATAGAGCGCGACGGTCGGGCAGATCGTGACGCACGGCGCGGCGTCGCAGTGGTTACAGCGCAGCACCGAGAAATAGCGGCGCGTGTTCGGGAACACCCCGCGCTCGATGTACTTGACCCACGTGCGGAACGCACCGAGCGGGACGCGGTTCTCTTCCTTGCACGCCACCGTGCACGCGTGGCAGCCGATGCAGCGGCGCTGATCGATCACGAACCCGTAGCGCACTCTCAGTCCCTCACGATCATGCGGATCACGTCCCACCAGACCCGCGCCGCCGCCAGCACGATCGTGACGGCGAGCGCCCACTTGAGCTGTCGGCTGCTCACGCGGTGACTCGCCGCCGCGCCGAGCTGGGCGCCGGGAATCGCGCCCACCGCCACGGTGAGCGCCGGCACGAACGGAATCTGATGCGTGATCACCTTGCCGACGAACCCGGCCACGCCGGTCAACGCGGTGATCCCGAGTGAATTCGCGATCGTCACCCGCACGGGCACCCCCACGACGACGACCAGCAGCGGCACGAGCAGGAAGGCGCCTCCCGCGCCCACGAAGCCCGCCGCGGTCCCGACACCACCGGCCACGAGCACGACGCGCGTCGGGCTGAATCGCAGCCCGCCGCCGCCATCCACGGGATCTTGCTCGCCGCCGGGCAGCAGGATCAAGATCGCCCCGACCGTCGCCATCAGCGCGTAGACCACGAGGAGCCAGTGCTCGTCGGTCCACCTGGACGCCAGCGCGCCCGCGAAGGAGCCGAGCGTTGCCGCGACGCCGCCCAGCGCGGTGAGCTGGCGATTCACCCCGCCATGCCGGCGATGGGCGAGAAACCCGGACACGGCGGTCACGAAGACGAGGGCCATCGTGACGCCGACGACCTCGCGCACCGCGAGCGCGCCGACGCCGAGCAGCGGGGGCACGTAGAGCAGCAGCGGAAACATCACCAGGGCGCCCCCGATGCCGAGGAACCCGGCGAAGAAGGCGCCGAAGAATCCGATGCCGACGAGGGTCACGGCGAGTGCGACCGTCACGCGTCCCGATCGATGCGCACGCCCGGACCGTTCAGCGCTGCTTACCTGACGCTCGACCAGTACGCCGCGAGGTCGGAGAGCTGTTCATCCGGGATCGTGCGCATCAAGGTCTTGATCGCCTTGAGCTGATCGTCGCCCGGGCTTCGCCGGTCGGACTTGAACAGCAGCATCTGGTTCCGGAGATAGCCGGGCGGCTGGCCCGTGAGGTCGGGCACGCCCTTGGACGGATCGCCCTTGCCCGAGACCCCGTGGCAGGTCGTGCACGGGCCCGACGCGGCGCGACCGCGCGCGACCGCCGCCGCGTCGAGCACCACCGGCGACGGCGTCCGGGCCTGCGCCGCGAAGTAGGCCGCGACGTCGTCGACGCCGCTCTGCAGCACCTGCTTCGCGTACGGCTCCATCTCGGGCGACGGGCGCTTACCCGCCGCGTAGTCACTGATCGCCTTCTTGAAGTACCAGGGCGCGATCCCGGCCAGTATCGGCATCGTGTTCGACCGACTCTGCCCGGCAAACCCGTGACACGCGCTACACACCAACGCCTGCGCCGCCCCCTGCGTATCCAGCGGCCCCGCAAGCGCCGGGACAGCCACCGCGAGCGCAACCAACAGCAGCAAACTCGTAACGACTCGCATCGTCATCCTTTCGCACCTAGCCGAGCATGTCGGCCCAGATGCTGTTGGCCCACCCGATTGCGTTCTGCGCCCAGGCCTCCGACTGCCCCGGCGTGAGCTTCTGCTCGATCTGGACGACCTTGCCGCCCTCGATCTTGTAGCTGTTGACGACGGCGATCGCTTCCTTGTCGCTGACCCAGCTGTAGCAGGTGTTCCCGGGCGCCATCGTCGGCACGGGCTTGCCGTTGAGCAGGCTCGTCACCGCGACCGCGCAGATCTTGCCCATCGCGTTGGCGATGTTGCCCGACTTCGGCACCGGCAGCCCGATCGTCGAATCGCCGATCACGTGGATGTTCTTGTGCTTCACCGATTCGTAGGTCTGATGGTCGACCTCGCACCAGCGCTTGTCGGCGCCGACCAGGTCCGCGGTAACGGCGATCGTGCCCGCCCGCTGCGGCGGGATCAGGTTCAGCACGTCGTATTTGACCTTGTCACCGAGCTCGGTCGTCACCTCGCGCACGCCGGGATCGACCTTCACGACCTTGTTCGAGCCGCGGTACTCGATGTTGGGATAGTTCTGCCACGCGGCCCGGAACAGCGCCGCCTTCGAGACCACGTTCGGGTTGGCGTCGAGCACGACGAGCTTCGACTTCGGCTTGTTGCCCTTCAGGTACCAGGCGACCTGGCAGATGCGCTCGTACGGCCCGGGCGGGCAGCGATAGGCGGCCGGCGGAATCGTCAGCACGAACACGCCGCCGTCCGGCATCGCCTGCAGCTGCCTGGCCAGCTCGACGGTCTGCGGCCCGGCCTTCCACGCGTGGAGCACCCGGTCCTGCGCAGCCGCGAGCCCGTCGACCTGGTCCCACTGGAACTCGACGCCCGGCGACACGATCAGACGATCGTACGCCAGCGCGTCGCCGCCGACGCGGACGCGCCGAGCGTCCGGCTCGATCATCGTCGCGGTCTCGTGCAGCACCTTCACGCCGTGGGCGCGCAAGCGATCGTAGTTGAAGGTCAGGCTCTCGATCGTGCGCACGCCGCTCAGCACGAGGTTCGAGAACGGACACGAGACGAACTCCTTGTTCGGCTCGAGCAGGATGACCTCGATCGACGGATCGGCCAGCCGCACGTACTTGGCCGCCGACGTCCCGCCCCACCCGCCGCCGATCACGACCACGCGGCGGCCTGACTTCTGCGCGAAGTCCGAAACCTTCGGCGCGCAGCCCGCGGCCAGGAGTCCGAGCCCGGCCCAGGATGACGTCCGAAGAAATTCCCTGCGCGACTGCGTCATGCGACCCTCCGCTGACCGCGTTCGAATCGATCTAGACGACGCTGAAGGTATGCGTTTCCTCGTTCCAGGTCGACAGCATAGCCCAGGCGACCGCGATCGCGACGATCAACAGAATCGCGCCGCCCCAGCCGAGCGTGGCGGGCAGGAAGACGGCCGCGCCGAGCTTTTGCAGGAGGCCGGTCTGGACGGCCACCAGCCGCGCGAGCGAAGCGCCCAGCGCGAAGCACGCGACGGCCACCCAGAGCTTCACCTGCCCCTCGCCGGCGCGCCAGAGCGAGCCGGCGCCGCAGCCGCCGGCGAGCGTCATGCCGACGCCAAACGCCAGGCCGCCCGCGAGCGAGCCGACCCCGGCCGCCGGAAACACCCACTCGCTCTTGTCCTTGAGGTCGGTGAACTTCAAGATCGCGAACCCGAGCGTGGAGACGGCGAGCGCCAGCGCCGCGGCCCGCGTGTGCTCGGCGTCGCCGCTCATGAACGGCTCGCGGAAGGCGCGCACCAGGCAAAAGCGGGAGCGCTGGAAGACGACGCCAAACGCGGCGCCAAAGAGCAGGAACACGCCCTGCGGCCCGTAGCCCGCGCGCGTGTAGAACACCAGCGCCAGTGCGACCAGCGCCAGGACGACCGCGCCGGCCCAGGGCTGGCCCGTGGCCGCCGCGCCGCGGGCCTGCAGGTAGATCCGTCCGCCGCCGCGCGACCACTGCGGCCGATGCGCGACTTCCCAGATCAGGTAGCGGATGCCCAGAAACGCGCCGGCGCCGAGGCCGAGCATCATCCCGAGGCCCGAGAGCGAGAGCGCGCTCGTCGCCGAGAAGAACCCGCCGATATTGCATCCGAATGCGAGCACGGCGCCCACGCCCATCAAGAGGCCGCCCGCGCCGCCTTTGGCGAGCTCGGCGCGCGCCGGCACGCGGATCGCGAACTCGCGCGACAGGAGCGCCGCGATCGTGCCGCCGACGATCACGCCGACGTTCAGGAGCGAGCCCGAGTAGAGCCAGGGCGGCAGGAGGTCCGGGCGGCGGATCACGCCGGCGCCGGTGAGCACCCAGTCGCCCCAGTTCCGGAGCCCGTCAGAGGCGGTCCACGGGCGGTCGAACGCGAAGAGAAAAACGTTGAGGGTCGCGATCAGGACCGCCGAGCCCCAGACGAGCCACGGGCAGCCGAACAGTGCTCCCCACATCGGAGCGAAGCTTGCCTCTGCGGAGGCACCGCTTCGGCTCGCGCCGCCGTCGGCGATCACGCGCGCGGAGCGCCGCCCGGATCCGACGAGGAGCGCACGACGGGATAGCCGAGACGCTTCCACGCCGCCATGCCGCCCGTCACGTTGAACCAGCCCTGGAGCCCGTGCCGCTTGAGTGCGCTGATCGCGGTGCTCGAGCGCAGGCCGCCGGCGCAGAGGACGGCTTTCGGCCGGTCGGCGGGCACCTCGGCCCGGCGCGCCGCGGCTTCGAGCATCGGCAGATGCATCGCGCCGTCGATATGGCCGTCGATCCACTCGGAGTGCTCGCGCACGTCGATCACGACCACGTCGCGGCCCTGCTCGAGCCACTCGGCGAGCTCCGACGCCGCGATCTGCGGCACGCTCTCGACCGGGAAGCCCTCGCTGCGCCACTCGATCATGCCCCACTGCAAGAAGCCGCTGATCTCATCGACGCCGACCCGCGCGAGGGCTTGCACCGCCTGGTCCAGATCGGCCGGCCGCTGCGCCAGCAGCAGCAGCGATGTGCCCGCCGGGACCATGCCCGCGACCCGCTCGGCGAACTGCGGGCTCTCGATCCACACGTTGATCGCGCCGGCAATGTGCATCTCGCCGTACGTGCCGGGGTCGCGCAGGTCGAGGACGACGTCGCCCCGCTGCACGGCCTCCCACGCCTCGCGCGCGGTGAACGGCCGCGGCTTGGCCGCGACCAGCGAGATCAGGCCCTTGTTCTTGCCGACGATCTTCTCGAACGACGGCGGCTTGGGCGGCAGATCCTTCATGAGGAAGTCGACGAACGCCCGTCGGTCGCGGAGCTGCAGCGCGGGATTGAAGCGCCGCTCGAAGCCGATCGTCGAGCCCGACTTCGCCGACATCGCCTTGCCGCACGCCGAGCCCGCGCCGTGGGCCGGATAGACTTCGACGCTGTCGTCGAGCGGCAGCAGGACGCGGTGCAGGCTCTCCCAGGCGTCCTCGGCCGCGCGCGCGCCGCCGAGATCCGGGCGCCCGACCGCCCCGACGAACAGCATGTCGCCGGTGAGCACGAACCACGGCGCCTCGCCGCGTGACAGGTCCGACACCATCACGCAGATCGAGTCGGGCGTGTGGCCGGGGGTATGCGCGATCTTGAAGCGCACGCTGCCGATCACGAGCTCGTCGCCGTCGCTCACGTCCTGATGCTCGAAAGCGACGCCGGCGGCGCGATGGACGAGGATCGGCGCCCGCACCGCCTCGGCCAGGTCGCGATTGCCCGATATGTGATCGGCGTGGGTGTGCGTCTCGAGGATGTGGCTGATCGTGAGGCCCTTCTTGGCGGCGAGGCGGAGATATTCGGGGACGCGGTCACGGCCGGGATCGACCACGAGGGCCTTCCCGGCCTCGCTACAGCCGATCAGGTACGAAAGGCAGCCAGACTCTTCGTTGAGGATCTGCTGGAAGATCATTGGGCCCTATTTTACCCGAGGCCCCCAACCGCCCTAGTGCTTCTCGGCTTTCTCCCGCTCGCCCTTGGCTTCCTTGATCACCTTGTCGGCCAGCGAGGACGGGACCTCCTC
>DATEMW010000046.1:0-5379 GCA_035275385.1 Candidatus Methylomirabilota bacterium
GCTCGAAGACTGAGGCCCGCAACGCCGGCGAGTACGACGATCACGATGGCCGAGGTCAGAAAGATTTTGGACGCCAGCCGCATGCGTTCTCTCCCCGGGCGCCGGGTGACCGTGGCCGTTTCATGCGACCGGCGGCTGCGCGGCGCCTACTGGATGATTGCGCGAGGTCCCGATGGGTCCCGCGTGATACGGGGCGACTACCGAACGAGCCAGGGGGGAGTTCTGCGGTCGGTCAGAATACGCCGCGACCGAGAAGCCGAAACGCCGGTGGAATCCTCGTAGGCTTTTCCACGAGTCGGAAGTCTAGCGAGTCGGCCGCGGCGTGTCAACAGTCCTCTTCGGGGTATCCCCGCGATGACACTCGGGTTTTACCTTAACTGGTCTTTACAAATAGACGCGCTCAGCCCGGCGCAGCGCGCGATAGCGCTCGAACGACTTCCGCTCGTCCTCGAGGCCCAGAATGGATCGAATAGTGGTGCCCCGGAACGTGTACCGCAGCATCTTGAGTCCGTTGCGCAGGGCGAACATCGGCGTGTGGAGAAGCGCCACCGGCAGGTGCTTGAGCTTGATCCACCGGTCGGCGCGCCACCGCAGGAACTCGATCTCGTCCGATTCGAGGTGCGCCGTCCTCACCACGGCGGTGGTGCCGTCGTAGTCCTCGAGCCGCTCGTTGATGATGAGCCCCTGCTCCCTGAACGTCTTCGTCATCGGCGTGCGCGGATAGGGCGTGGGGTGCTGGATGTACGGCACGTCGACGTAGCGGCGCGCGAACGCCAGGTTGGCCTCGATCGAGGCGCGCGTGTCTTGAGGATTGCCCACGATCAGGCCGCCGACCACGTACATCTTGTTGGCGTGCAGGTAGTCGATCGCGGTCACCGCGGCGTTGCCGCCGCGGGCGCCGTCCCCGCGCTGCCGGTTCTTCGCCTCGGCCCGGAGGAATTCGAGATCCTCCTCGAGGATGTTCTCGATGCCGAGGAACACGTAGCGGAATCCCGCCCGGCGCATGAGCGGCGCCAGGGTCTTACCGTGATTGGCGATGGCCGACGTCATCGCCTGCACCGTGTAGTCGAGATCGTTGAGCCCGGCTTCGATGATGGCGCGGCAGAGCCCTTCGAACCGCCGCACGTTGAGCGTGATGTTGTCGTCGACCAGGAAGATCGCCCGGGCGCCGTGCGCGCGGGCGTCGCGGATGTCGTCGAGGACGCGGCCGAAGTCGTACGTGTGGAAGTTGCGACCGCGCATCTCGATGATCGAGCAGAAGCTGCAGTCGAACGTGCACCCCCGCGAGGTCTCCACGACGTCGACCTGGCGGCCCACCATGGTGTAGCCGTGAAGGACGCGCGCGCTCCGGTTCGGCAGGCGCACGTCGCCGCCGTCGAGCGAGCTGACGGAGCGATCGGGATTGTGCGTGAACCCGTCGCCGTCCTTGAACGACAGGCCGGCCACGCCGGCCAGATCCGTGCCGTGCTCGAGCGCCCGGATCAGCTCGCGGAACGTCAGCTCGCCTTCGCCGCGCACGATGAAGTCCACGCCCGCGTCGGGAGCCATGTAGGCCTCTGGGGCCAGGCTCGCGTCGTAGCCGCCCACGACGATGCGCGCGGCCGGCCGGAGACGCCGAACGAGCTCGACGATCCTGAGCGCGGTGTGCCGCTGGAACGTCATGACCGATAGCCCGATCACGTCGGGCTCGATCTCGCGCACGAGGCGCTCGACCGTCTCGCGCACGCTTTGCTGGGCCAGGATCAGGTCGGCGATCGCGACCCGATGATGCGGATCGACGTTGCCGGCCAGTGACGCCAAGGCACCGTTCGGCATGCGGATGGCCACCGACGGCATGTGCTCGAACGAGTCCGGCATCGAGAGCAGCAGAATGTTCATGCCAGGCCGATCGCGCGCGCCACGGTCTCCAGGTGGAGCGGCGCGTCGCCGAAGTCGACGCTCGCCGCCTGAATGCGCTTGTGCAGGAGATGGAGCGGGTGCTCCTCGCAGTAGCTGATCGCTCCGAAGATCTGATGGCCGCGGCGTGCCACCGCCAGGCACGCTTCGCCCGCGTACGCCTTCGCCAGCGCCGCGTCGGCGTCGGCCGGCCGGCCCTCGGCCGCCTTCCACGCCGCCGCGTAGAGAAGCCCTCGCGCCGCGTCGACGTCGCGCACGAGATCGGCGCACGCGTGCTGGATTGCCTGATATCCGCCGATCGGGCGCCCGCCCTGGACCCGCGTCTTGGCGTGCTCGACCGCCAGCTCGAGCACGCGCTGCGCGGCGCCCACCATCTCGGCCGTCCGGGCAAGCGATCCGGCGAGCAGGGCTGAAGTGATGAGCGCCGAGCCGTCGCCGACCGCGCCGAGCACATCGTCCGGGCGGAGCTCGACGCGATCGAACGTCACTTCGAAGAGCTTCTCGCCGCTGATCGGATCGAGCGGGAGCCGCGCGATGCCCGCGCGATCTGTCGGGATTGCGAGCAGGCTCAGGGCGCCGCCGATGCGCACGGCCACCATCAGGTCGTCGGCAACGTGCGCGTCCTTGACGAAGAGCTTGCGGCCGCTGAGCCGCCCGGGCATCGCGCATTCGAGCGCCACGGCCTCGGGATCGAAGGAGCCGGTCTCTTCGACCAGCGCGAGGCTGGCGATCCGCGCGCCCGCGGCCAGCTCCGGGAGCAAACGCTTTTTCTGCGCCGGGCTCCCTGCTGCCAGCACCAGCGAGGTCGCCACCACCGCGCTGGCCACGAACGGGCCCGGCAGGCCGACGCGCCCCATCTCCTCGACCAGCAGAATCACGTCGAGCAACGAGCCGTCGCTGCCGCCGAGGTCGGCCGGGATCAGGAGCCCGGGCCACCCGAGCTCGGCCATGCGGCGCCAGAGCGGTTCGTCGAAGCCGCGCTCGTCGAGCGCCAGACTCTGGACCAGCTCGGGCGGACAATGCTGGCGGAGAAACGCGCGCGCGGTCGCGGTGAGGATCTGCTGCGCGGGCGAGGGGCGGAAATCCATCTCAGCGGGCCTTCGCCTCAACGCCGGCTCTGGGCTCCGCGGCGAGGCCGAGGCCGCGCACGGCCACCGTGGTGCGCAGAACTTCCGCGGTGCCGCCCGCGATCGTGTGGCCGAGCGTCGTCTGGTAGAGATGCGAGATGTGTCCGCCGAGCTTCGCCCACCGCGAGCCTTCGCGCAGCGGTCCCCAGACGCCGAGCAGATCCATGCCGAGCCGCGCCAGCTTCTGACCGGTCTCGTCGGCGTACACCTTGGCCATCGCGGTCTCGTAGCTGAGCGGCGCGCCGTCGCGGATGAGGCAGCCGGCGCGGTAGAACAGGAGCCGCAGCGCCGCGATCTCCGACGCCATCGCGGCCAGGCGTCGCCGGACCGACGGATCGCGCGAGAGCGGCGCGCCTCGCACCGTCGTCGTGTTCGCGTACTCGACGAGCTGGCTGAGCACGCGCGCGAGCGCCGGCGCCTTGTAGAAGCGGCCCCAGAACCGGTCGGCGTCGAGCCCGTTCAGGAGCGCCTGGAAGCCTTCGCCGGGTGCGCCCAGCATGAGATCGGCCGGCACGCGCACCTCGTCCAGGAACACCTCGTGGTGGTAGACCTCGCCGGTCATGCTCCGGATCGGCCGGATGTCCATCCCCGGCGTCCCGTTCGCGACCACGAACATGCTGAAGCCGCGGCTGCGACGCGCCTCGCGGCTGGTGCGCGTGAACACCAGGCCGTGCGTGGCGATCCCGGCGTGACTGGACCAGATCTTGTGGCCGCGGATCACGTAGTGATCGCCGTCGCGGTGCGCCTCGGTCTTGAGCGCGAGCAGATCGGAGCCGGCGTCGGGCTCGCTGTAGCCTTGCCAGAACGCCGCCTCGCCGCGGGCGACCGACGGCAGGATCTCGCGGCGCAGGCGCTCGGTGCCGAACTCGATGATCGCGTCGGCCGTTTGCCACACGCCCGCGAGCGGACCGAACGGCGCCCCGGCGAGCGCCAGCTCTTCCATGAGGACGAGCTTCATGAACATCGGCTGCTCGCGGCCCCCAAACGCCTTGGGCCAGCACATGCTGATCCAGCCCTGCGCCCCGAGCGCCTTCATGAACGCGCGCGAGTTGGCGCCCGAGCCGTAGCCGGCGTCCATGCCGTCGATCGCGAAGGTCTCGGGCGGGTTCGCGCGCAGGAATCCGCGGACCTCTTCGGCGAACGCGCGCTCGGCCTCGGTGAAATCGAAGTTCATCGAATGCGCCGGTCAGGATAACGCGTCCGACGAGCGACCACCAGCGACCGCCCGTCGCGGGGCTGGGGCTCCGCCGGCCGAGGCGCGCCCACGGATCTGATGTATGGTGTGGGCCATGCGATACGGCTTCTATCTTCCCACCCGCGGTCAAACCGCGACTCCGGAGGCGCTCGAGACTCTCGTCCAGCGCAGCGAGCGCCTGGGCTTCGCCTCGGTGATGATCGCGGACCACCTGGTCTTTCCGGTCACGATCAAGTCGCGGTATCCGTACACGGTCTCCGGCGATTTCCCGGGGCAGGGCGATGTGCTCGATCAGCTCTCGCTGATGGCCTTCGTCGCCGCCAAGACCACGCGGCTGCGCCTGGTGACCAGCGTGATGATCGTGCCGTATCGCAATCCAGTGCTGACGGCCAAGGCGCTGGCGACCATCGACGTGCTCTCGAAAGGACGGGTCACGCTCGGGGTCGGGGTCGGCTGGATGCGCGAGGAATTCGAGGCACTCGGCGCGCCCGATTTCGATCGCCGCGGCGCGGTGACCGACGAGTACATCCAGATCTTCAAGACGCTGTGGACCAAGAGCCCGGCCTCGTTCGCCGGACGCTTCTATCGCTTCGATGCCTTGCATAGTCGGCCGCATCCCGTCCAGAAGCCGCATCCGCCGATCTGGGTCGGCGGCCATAGCAAGGCGGCGCTGCGGCGGGCGGCGCGCCTCGGCGACGGCTGGCATCCAGTCGGCGCCAACGCCGCGGTCCCGCTGCCGCCGTCCGAGCTGCGAGCTCTGCTCGACGAGCTATATCGCCTCACCGAGGCCGAAGGCCGCGATCCCAAGACGCTCACCATCTCCTACAAGGCGCCCGTGTACGACGTCGGCCAGAAGCTGATCGGGCCCGGCGGCGAGCGCCGGCCGTTTTCAGGCGGCGAGGCGCAGATCGCCGACGACATCGGCGCGTTCGCGCGCCTGGGCGTGAGCGAGATCATCTTCGACTTCCGCAGCGAGAATCTTGCGGAGAGCCTCGAGCGGATGGAGCGCTTCGCGCCGGTCGTCCGGCAGACCGCCGATCTCTAGGCGGGCGGCTGTACCCGTCCTCGAAACTGCAGATAGCGCGCGACCAGCCAGCACAGGAGGGCCCACGCGAGCCCGGCCGACCAGCCCGCCAGCACGTCGCTCGGATAGTGGACGCC
>DATEMW010000047.1:0-5426 GCA_035275385.1 Candidatus Methylomirabilota bacterium
AGCCTGAGCGTCGTGGTCTTGCCGCAGCCGCTGGGCCCGAGCAGGGTCAGGAACTCCCCGGCCCTGGCTTCGAAGCTGAGGTCGTTCACCGCCGTGACGGCGCCGAACGTTTTGACGAGACCGGTCGCTCGAACGGTACCCATCGGTGGTGCGTAATCCAACCACCGGGCGATGCGGACAGCAAGCGCAAAATCCTGTAGCGACGAGACGATCGGCGCTTAGACTGGGCCCGATGGACTGGAAAAAGCTGGCCTGGGTGGCGGCACCGTCCCTGGCCCTCGTGGTCATCGTCCTTCTGTTCGTCAACCACCTGCTCGATCCGCTGCCCCCCAGGCGGATCACGATCAGCACCGGTCGCGAAGGCGGCGCTTACTACCTGTTCGCCAAGGAGTACGCCAAGCTGGCGGAGAAGGACGGCTTCATCGTCGAGATCCAGACAGGCGCCGGATCAGTCGAGACGCTCAAACGCCTCGTCGCCGGGCAGGTCATGGCCGGCTTCGTTCAGGGCGGCACCGCGGAGGCCGGCCCGAGCGAGGGACTGCGCTCTCTGGGAAGCCTCTACTACGAACCGGTGTGGGTGTTCCACCGCAAGGGCAGGCCGTTGCAGGGCCTCGCCGATCTCCGCGGCCTCCGGATTCAAGTCGGTGAGGAAGGCAGCGGAATTCGCCCGCTCGCCGTGAGGCTGCTTCGCGACAGCGGGATCACGGCGCAGAATTCGACGCTCCTGGCGCTCACGAGCGAGAACGCCGCGACTGCGCTGGAGGCCGGGCGGATCGATGCCGCCTTCTTCATCATGTCCCCCGGCATTCCGCTGGTGCGGCGCCTGCTGCTCAGCCCGAGCGTGGCGCTCTGGAGCGTACGGCGTACGCTCGCCTATACGACTCGCTATCGGTTCATGTCGACGGTCACGCTCGGCGAGGGTGTCGTCGACCTCGCCTCGAACATTCCGAATCAGGACATCCTCTTGCTCGCGTCGACCGCGAACCTCGTGGTGCGAGAGGACGTGCACCCGGTGATCGTGCGGCTCCTGCTGAAGACCGCGGAGATCGTGCACAGCCGGCCGGGGCTGTTCGAGGCGCCGAACACGTTTCCCTCCGACACGCTCGTCGAGCTGCCGCTGCACGACGTCGCCCGTCGCTACCTCCGCAAGGGCCCGCCGTTCCTCGAGCGCTACCTGCCCTTCTGGATCGCGGTGACGGTCGAGCGCTGGGCCCTCCTACTGATCCCGGTGGTGGGAATCCTGCTGCCGCTGGGCCGGATCCTGCCCGGCCTCTACAACGCGCAGGTACGCAAGCGCATCACCCGCTGGTATCGCGAGGTCCACGAGGTCGATCACGCCCTGGCGAGGTGCACGGACGAGGAAGCGAAGGCCGCGGCGGAGCGGCTTCGCGGCATCCAGCAGAAGCTCGCGGACATGCCGCCGCCGCCGGCCGGTCTCATGCATGAGCTCTACGATCTGAGACAGCACGTGGAGTGGCTCATCGCGCAGGCCGACGAGCGCGCGGCCTCGCGTCACTCGCCCAGGTAGATCTCGCGCGTCCGCGGGTGCGCGACCACTTCGCCCCGCGTGCCCTCGACCACGACCTCGCCGAAGTGCAGCACGCTGATCCGCTCCGCGAAATCGAGCGCCACGTCCATGTCGTGCTCGATCATCACGATCGTGACGTCGCGCGGAATCGTGGTGACCAGCCTGAGGACGTCCCGCCGCTCGTCGATCGAGAGCCCCGCGAACGGCTCGTCGAGCAGGAGCACCTTGGGATTCTGGGCGAGCGCCATCGCGACTTCGACTCTGCGGCGCTCGCCGTAGGAGGTCTGGGCGAGCGGCCGGTCGGCCAGGTGCTCGAGGCCGACCCGGGCCAGGGTCTCGCGCGCGCGCCCGAGCAGCGACGTCTGCCGGTCGAGGCGTACGAACGGGTTCCACCGGCGCCGCGAGAGGCCCAGGAGCGCCAGAGTCACGTTGCGCAGCAAGGTCTCGCCCGGGAACAAGGTGATGATCTGGTAGGTCCGCGCGATCCCCAGGTGGAAGCGCCGGCGGCTCGGCACCCGCGTGATGTCCCGGTCCAACAACGTCACCGAGCCGGCGTCGGGCGCGATCTCGCCGGTGATCAGGTTGAAGAGCGTGGTCTTGCCGGCGCCGTTCGGGCCGATGATGAGCCGCCGCTCACCGGGCTCGACCGTCAGATTCACGCTCGAGGTGACGCGAAGCCCACCGAACGACTTGTCGAGGCCGCGGACGGCGAGCGCGCTCAGCGGGGAGCCCTCAGATCACGTTGCGGGTGCGGAGCTCCGCGATGTCGGCCGGCTTGTACCCGAGCTCGGCCAGGACCTCGTCCGTGTGCTCGCCGAGCGTCGGCGCGCGGTGGCGGAAACGCCCGGGCGTGTCGGAGAGGTCCACCGGCGTCGGCGCCAGCGGCACTCGCCGCGGCACACCCGGATAGTCCGTGTCCCGCAGCAGGCCGGCCGTGCGGATGTGCTCGTCCTCGAGCGCCTGCTGCGGCGAATAGAGCGGCGCCGACGGGATCTTGGCTGCCTCCAGCTCGGAGAGCGCTTGAGCGTTGGTGCGCTCGGCCGCCCACGCCGACATGCGCTTGGAGATGATCTCGCCGTTGTCACCGCGGGCCAGGTCGTCCTTGAAGCGCGGGTCGGTCAGCCAGTGGTCCTCGCCCATGAGCTTGGCCCACCGGCGGAACATCGGCTCGCCGATCGCGAGGGCCAGGATCCAACCGTCCTTGGTGCGGAACAGATCCGACGGCGCCGACGTCTGACCGCGATTGACCGTCGCGATGCGGTCGGGCTGGACCGCCTGCTGCTCGACCAGGGTCGGGTTGTTGAACGCGATCGCGGTCCGGAGCAAGGCCCCCTCGACCTTCTGGCCTTTCCCGGTCTGCCGCCGGTACATGAGCGCCGCCAGGGTACCGAACGCCGCCTGCGACGCGGTTCCGCAATCGACCCAGGCCACGGCCGCGCGCAGGGGCTGCTCCGGCGTGCCCGTGAGGTACGACGAGCCGCACATCACCTGCCCGATGCCGTCGAAGCCGTGCTTGGCGCTCCACGGGCCTCCGGCGCCGTAGGCGGTGACGGTCGTCAGAATGATGTCGGGCTTCACCTTGCGCAGGCTCTCGAGGTCGAGCGAGAGCGAGCGGAGCACCTCGGGCGGCAGGTTCGCCACCACGACGTCGGCGGTGGCCACGAGCTTCTTCACGATCTCCCGGCCCTCCGGACACGACGGGTCGAGGGTCATCGCGCGCTTGTTGCGGTTCATCACCACGTACATCGCACCGACCCCGTCGTCGGCCACCGGCGCAACCCAGCGATCCTCGCCGCCGCCGGGGCGCTCCACGCGGATCACGTCGGCGCCGAGGTCGGCCAGGAGCGCCGCGCAATACGGTCCGGCGATGTAGCGGCCGAAATCGAGGACCCGCACTCCGGCGAGGACGCCCGCGAGCTCGCTCATGACAGTTTCAGGGGCTGGCCGTCGAGCTCTTCGGCCCGCGCGACCTTGATCAGCACGGCGAAGCCCTTCTTGTCGGGGTCGCGATCCTTCTCGGGCTGCACGAGCCGGCGCCACACTTCCTCGTACGCCGGGCCCGACTTGTGGATCTCGGCTTCGCCGTAGAAGCGCGCGATGCCGCCTTTGGGCAAGAGGCCCGACTCGCGAAGCTGCGGCTTGCGGAAGAAGACCGTGACCTTGCTCTTGTCCCGCAGGTTGCCGGTCGTCGAGCCCTTTCCGCGCTCCCAGAGCGCCAGGTGGTCGTCGTCGTAGACCATCGTGCTGCCGCGCGGGGTCACCTGGGCGAACCCGTTGGGCAGCACGGTCGCCACCAGGCAGACGTTGGCGGGAAAGGCGGTGTTGATGTGCTCGTGCAGCGCTTTGGGAATCACGGCCATCGAAAGCTCCTCGGCGTCAAGATCGAGCCACGGCCCGGATTATAATTCCACGGGCATCGCACGAGGGAAACGATGAGAACAGGCGCGGAATACCGTGAGTCGCTGCGCGATGGGCGCCGCGTGTGGGTGATCGGCGAGGGCGTGGTCGAGGACGTCACCGTCCACCCGGCCACGCGGGCGACCGTCGACGAGTACGTCGCGTGGTACGACCGTCATTTCGATCCGGAGTGGCGGGACGTTCTCCTGACGCCGCCGGACGCCAATGGCGCTCGAAGCCCCTGGGCCTACGCGTTACCGAAGAGCTTTCAAGACCTGCGTGCGATGGGCAAGAGCTTTTCCGCGACGACGTTCCTGACCGCCGGCAACATCACGCACACCCCCGCGTACGGCAACCTGATCGCGCTCGGCATCCTCGACGCGGCGCAGCAGCGCAACGTCTCGCCCGAGCAGATCGCGAACGCCGCCGCGCACCGCGATCGGATCGCCCGCACCGGCCGGTTCCTGACGTTCTCGGCCGGCGCGGCGACCATCGGCTACCGCATGCGGCCGGATCCGGCCGAACGGCTCTCGCTCACGCTCGTGCGCGAGACCGACGCGGGCATGATCGTGCGCGGCAAGGTCGGCATGCACACGAGCCCGGTCTACGCGGAGGACGTCTACGTCGGCGCCCACTGCGGCATCGACCGCGGCCCGCACCGCGCGACCTTCACCGTGCCGGTCGCCGCGCCCGGCGTCACCGTGATCTGCCGCAAGATCGCCGCGCGGCACGCGAATCCGTTCCTGTCGCCGCTATCGAGCCGCTTCGACGAGCTGGACGGGCAGATGTGGCTCGACGACGTGTTCATCCCCTGGGAGCGGGTGTTCCTGATGGACCCGAGCCCCGACGTGATGGCCTCGTGGCTCTTCTGGCATCAGCTCTACTGCTGGCTCTCGAAAGCGGAGTTCACGCTCGGCCTGGCGCTCGCGTGCACCCATGCGATGGGCCTCGTCGAGCACGAGCCGACCATCGAGTACCTGATCGACCTGGTCGTCGACGTGCAGACCGTGCGCACCTGTCAGACCGCCGCCGAGCTCGACCCGGAGCTCACGGCCGAGGGCTACTGCATCCCGAATCGCAGCCACGTCGCCGCCGGCACGATCGCGATCCAGAAGGCGCGCCAGCGCATGGCCGAGATCCTGCGAATCCTGCCGGGCTCGTCGCTCGTCGTCGCGCCGTCGGACAAGGATCTCGCCTCGCCCGAAGTCGGCGCCGGGCTCGAGGAATCGTTCGCGGGCGGCGGCTACACGGCACTGCAGCGCTCGGCGCTGCTGCAGCTCGCGTGCGATCACGTGGCCTCGGCGCTCGACGGGCGGGAGTCGGCGTTCGAGCTTCACGCCAACGGCGGCATCCCGGCGTGGCGCGGACGGCTGCGGCGCTACTTCAGCCGCTACAGCGAGCTCGCGAACCGCGTCATGAAGAGCGCGAACGTCGACATGCCCACGCTCGACCTGGAGGCTCTGCGCGCGGCGCCGCTCCAGCCGCGCCGGCCCGTCACCCC
>DATEMW010000048.1:0-3975 GCA_035275385.1 Candidatus Methylomirabilota bacterium
CTGCCGAAGCCGACCAGCCCGATGGCGAACTACGTCGGGGCCGTGCGGACCGGCAATCTCCTCTTCGTCTCCGGCCATGGCCCCGTCCGCGACGGCAAGGCGACGTCTCAGGGCAAGGTCGGCAAAGATCTCACGGTCGAGCAGGGCTACCAGGTCGCGCGCGAGGTCGGGCTTGCGCTACTCGCGACGGTGCGCGCGAATCTCGGCAGCCTCGACAAGGTCCGCCGCGTCGTCAAGGTGCTCGGCATGGTCAACTCGGCGGACGGCTTCGGCGATCAGCCCAAGGTGATCAACGGCTTCTCCGATCTCATGGTCGAGGTGTTCGGCGAATCGATCGGCAAGCACGCGCGCTCGGCGGTCGGCATGGGCGGGCTGCCGGTGAACATTCCCGTCGAGATCGAGATGGTCCTCGAGGTAGAGTGAGGCCATGGCCTTCCTCCTCGACCTCTGCGCCGTCCTGATCTCGCTGGTGTTTCTCGCGATCGTCGGTCTCGTCGGCGGCGTGGCCATTCCAGGGCTCTTCATGGGTGCCGCCGCGCCGTGGCTCGATTGGATCACCCCGGTCGAGAAGAAGAAGTAGCCGGCTCGATCAAGCTCGGCACGGTGCGCAGGGCCTCCGCGATGCGGGGCCCGTGCCACGAGAACGGCTTCCCGTCCACCAGGTGGATCCGCCCGTCGCGTACCGCCGGAACCTCCGTGTAGCCCGCGAAGTCGGCCAGGTGTGCGCGTCTGAATCGAAACGGCTCGTCCGGTAGCAGAATCACCGCCGGTCGTGCGGCGGCCATGTCGTCCAGGCTCACTGTCGGATAACGATCCGCCCGGTCGGCAAATACGTTGCGCGCGCCACAGACCGACAGCATGTCGTGGATGTACGTGTCGCGGTTGATCGTCATGTACGGTGCGCGCCAGATCGGATAGAAGACGGGCACCGCCGGCCGGCGCGACGCCGCGCTGCGTACGCGCTCGTAAAGCGGCTGGATCTCGCCGACGATCTCGGCAGCTCGCAGCTCGGTCCCCGTCACCGCGCCGAGCTCGGTGATCAGTTCGATGCCGTCGGCCACCGTTCGCGGATACGTGACCCACACCGGGATCGACCACGCCCTGAGCGCTTCGACGTGCTCGCGCAGATTCTCCTCGACGTTCGCAATGACCAGGTCGGGCTCGAGACGCCGGATCTTCTCAAGATCCGGATTCTTTTCGCCGCCGATCCGCGTCTTGCCGGCAACGACCTCCCGCGGCTCGACGCAGTAGACCGTGATGCCGACCAGCGCATCGGCAAGGCCGAGCGCACAGAGCGTTTCGGTGAGGCTCGGCACGAGCGACACGATGCGCCGCGGCGGGCGCTCGAGCTCGACGGCTACCCCGGATGAGTCGACGCGAGCGACCATCGACGCGCCCGCGTCCTACGCGTCCAGGTCGAGCGCCGGCGACTCCTTCCACAACGGCTCGCCCTCGGGCTTGAAGTTCTTGGTGTTCACGAAATGAAGACCGTGATGCAGGTTCATCTTGAACTTGCCGCCGCCGTAGCGGCCGCCGATCCAGCGCGTCGGATCGTCGAGGAAGGGCTCCATCTCGCCCGACGGCAGGCGGACGAGCCACTTGAAGCGGATGGTGCCGGCCCAGGGCTCCTGCACGCCGATCGTCGCGGTGAAGTCGGGCCACACACGCGCGAACTCCTCCAGGATTTCTCGGCGGGTCGGACGCTCGACACCTCGGTTGACGAGATTGCGCTTGAGATACGGCTCGATGAGATCCCAGCACCACGACGCAATCACTGCGGCGCGCAGTGTATCATGGCCGCGTGGGGATGGCCGTCCATCGCCGCGCGCTCTGGGCGTTACTCGCCGCGAAGCTCGTCGGGGGCTGGGGCGTCGGCTGGGATATCCGCTGGCACCTCGTCATCGGCCGCGATTCGTTCTGGATCGCGCCGCACGTGATGACCTACGCGTCGGTCGTCGTCGCATCGCTGATCTCGCTCGGCGTTCTCCTGATCGAAACGTGGCGCGCGCGTCACGGCGCGCGGTCGCCCGGCATCATCACGGTGGCCGGGCTCAGCGGCACGCGCGGCTTCCACCTGTCGTGGTGGGGGATGGCGATCGTCATCCTGGCGGCGCCGATCGACGACCTCTGGCACCGTCTCTTCGGGCTGGATGTCACGCTGTGGAGCCCGCCTCACCTGCTGGGCCTGGCCGGCTCACAAGTCGGTAATCTCGGCGGGCTGCTGATCGCGCTCGAGGTGTACGACCGGGGCGTCATGCGCCTGGCGGCACTCGTGACGAGCGGCGTCTTCCTGCTCGGCACGTTCTACATCGTGGTCGACCAGTCGGTTCAAACCGCGTTCCTGCGCGGCGGGGTCTTCTTCTTCACCTATCCGGTCTTCGGCTCGCTCGCGTTCACGTACGCGCTGGTTCTGGTAGCCCGTATCGCGGGGAGTCGCGCCTTGCCGGCCACCCTGGCGATCGGCGCGCTCCTCGTGCAGATCTCGATCCTGCTCGTCGGCGACGTCGGCTTCGCGATCCTCCAGCCCACGCCGGCGATCGAGGAAGCGATCGCCGCCGACCCGACCTCGCCGGTCGCTATCGCCCACGAGATGGCCCGCCGCAACGGATGGGTCCCCGGGCGCTCGATGGTCCTGCGTCTGACCCCGCTGGTTCCGGCCGCGCTCATGGCACTCGCGGATCCGACCCGGCGCTGGCGCACCGCCGCGGCGGTCTTCGCGCTCGCCATGGTCGCCGCCTCGGCGCTGGCGCTCGGACGCCTGCCCGCGCTGAGCCACGCGCTTCCCTCACCGACCGACGCCGTGATCGCCCTCGTCGCCGCGCTCGCCTGCGCCGGCGTCTCGGCGTGGTGCGCGGTGATGACCGCGGACGCGTTCGCCCGCGCGGCGCCTCGCTCTCCCGCCGTGCTCGATCTCGCGCCGATCGCCGCAAAGGGTTAGCGCCTGAGCGCCAAGCAAGAGATCCGCGAGCGCGTGTGGGCGCTGCTCACCGAGCGTAGGGTCGGCCGCTTCCCCATGCCGCTCCACGACCGGATCCCGAACTTCTCGGGCGCCGAAGTGGCCGCCCGCCGGTTGACGGAGCTCCCGGAATGGCGGGCCGCCCGGCGCATCAAATGCAATCCGGATGCGCCTCAGCGGGCCGTGCGCCTAGCGGCGCTCACGGAAGGCAAGACCGTCGTGATGGCCGTGCCGCGGCTACGCACCGAGCGCTGCTTCCTGCGCCTGGATCCCGACGACCTCCGGGGAAAGCTCGCCGCGGCGGCGACGATCAAGGGCGCGTCCACGCTCGGCACGCCCGTGACACCCGCGCAGATCGGGCGGATCGACCTGATCGTGGCCGGCAGCGTCGCCGTCACCCCGAAGGGCGCGCGGCTCGGCAAGGGCGGAGGCTACAGCGATCTCGAATTCGCGCTGGCGTGCGCGGCGGGTCTCGTCGGCGAGGAAACGCCCGTCGTGACAACGGTCCACGAGCTGCAGGTCGTCGACGATCGTATTCCGATGACGGGCCACGACGTTCCGCTCGACTTCGTCGTCACGCCCGAGCGTGTCATCAGGACTGGCCGCCGCCTCGCGAAGCCCGCCGGGATCATCTGGGACGAGCTGTCCGAGGCGCAGCTCGCCGACATGCCGGCGCTCGCCCGGCTGGCCCCGAAGAGCGCACGCAAAGCGCGTCGGCGCGCCTGAGCCGCGCCGCTCAGGCTTTCAAGATTTCGCGGCCCCGCCACGCGGCGAGGCGGTCGAGCAGCTCGCCCGGCGTCTGGGCGAAGAGCAGCAGCGCGGCGTTGTCCGGGCTCACGAAGCGCTCGCGCATGGCGTGATCGATCAAGGCGCGCAGACCGTCCCAGTAGCCGTCGACGTTCAGCGCCCCGATCGGCTTACCGTGAATGCCGAGCTGGGCCCACGTCAGCGCCTCGAACGTCTCGTCGAGCGTGCCGAGCCCTCCCGGCAGCACGGCGAAGCCGTCGACCAGCGAGGCC
>DATEMW010000049.1:0-2036 GCA_035275385.1 Candidatus Methylomirabilota bacterium
GGGCGCGGCGGCCGCTGCGCCACCGGACGAGGGGGCGCTCGACCTGGGCGCCGGGGCGGGGCCTGCAGGGCTCGGCGCCGGGGCCGGCGCTGCTGCTGTCGACGCCGTTGTCGCGGGCCGCTTCGCGCAACCAGTGATCACCAGCCCAGCCAGCAGCAGCGACAACATCGTGACCTGCGCGGCGCGCGTTACCATGGTGCCTCCTTTGACCTTCACTCCGGTGACCTCCGCGTGAGTGCCCGTAAGTTCGGCCACTAATGCTATCACGGCAGACGCGGCGACCATGAGGGACTTGTCGCGTCCCCGGCGCCCGTCGTGATCTGTGTCGTCTCCATGCCATCGAGCAGCATCATATACACCTGCCACCGGCCCGAGCGGTTGGACTGGAACACGAGGTGGCGTCCGTCGGGCGCCCAGGAGGCGCCCTGGTTGTCGCCCTGACCGCTGGTCAGCGGACGCGGGTTCGTGCCGCCGGGCGTGATGACCCAGAGATTGTGCACGCCTTCGCGCTGCGTATACAGGATCATGTCGCCTTTCGGCGACCAGCGCGGCTGCGTGTGAAAGCCGCTGGTCGTGACCTGCCGGACGTTGGAGCCGTCGCGCTCCATCACGAAGATCTTCGGCGCGCCGGCGCGGTCGGAGACGAACGCGATCTGCTGGCCGGTCGGCGACCAGCTGGGCTCGGTGTCGATCGAGGCGTGTCGCGTGAGGCGCTGCAACGCCCCGCTCTGCACCGTGAGGACGTAGATCTCCGGGTTGCCGTCCTTCGACAGCGTGAGCGCCAGCGACTGGCCGTCCGGGCTCCACGACGGCGACGAGTTGATCCCGTGGAACGACGCGAGCGTCTGGACGCCGCGGCGCGGCTCGAACGGGAACAGCCGGAACAGATCGGGGTAGCCGTTCATGAATGACGTGAACGCGATCGACCGTGCGTCGGGGCTCCAGACCGGCGAGAGGTTGATCGAGCCGTTGCGGGTGACCGGGCTCGTGCCGACGCCATCGTAGTCGGCGACGACGATCTCCTTCGCGCCGGACGGGCCGACGACGTACGAGATCTTCGTGTCGGCGACGCCCTTCTCGCCGGTGAACTGCAGCACGATGTCGTCGGCGATCTTGTGCGCCAGCCGCCGCCGCCAATCGAAGCCGGGGGACAGGGGCGTCACCGCGGCGTCGAATTTACGGGAGGCGATCGGAGGAAAGGTCGGCGACGTCAGGTCGTAGAGCCGCACCTCGGCCTCGACGCGGTCCGCCCGGATGGTCAGAAGACCGTGGGCGCCGGCGTGGGCGCCGGCCGCCGCGAAATTGCTCCAGACCTGGCGGAGCGCGTCGGGATTGTTCGCGGGAACACGATCCGAGCCGGCGACCACGCTGAACGAGCCCGAGAGCGTGAGGTCATTGCCGGCGATCGTCGGAATCATCTTCGCGAGCCCCGCGCTGTCGGAGCCGGCGACGACGGTGAATTCGGGGATCGCGATGTTGAGCTTCTTGCTGCCGCCGCCGGTGACGTTGATGTAGATGTCCGGTGGCGCCTGCGCGCGCACCGGCGAAGGCGGCGCCCAGACGCCGGCCGTCGCGACCGCGAACAACGCGAACAGAACCGTGATGGCAATACGTCTCACGGGGTTATCCCCCTGTCGGATCGAACACGAACTGCAGGCCGATCCTCAGCATGGGTTTCTTGAACTCCTCGGGCAGCGGCGGGAACGGGCCGGCGTCGTTGATCGCCCGCAGCGCGACCTGATCGTAATACGCGTTGCCCGAGCTCTTGTCGATCCCGACCGCGTTGAGCCGGCCGTCGCGCCGGATCTCGAAGATCACGGCGGGCTGCTGTCCCGGAATCGCCTTGCCGTTCCACTGTGCCCGGATCTTCTCGGCGACCTGCCGGATGTAATACGCGTACGGGAAGTCGGTGACGTTGAGCGTGAGCGGTCCGGCGCCCGTCGGCGAGCCGGTCGCCGCGCCCAGCGGCGGCGGAGGAGGCGCTGCCGGGGCCGGGGGCGTGCTCGAGTCACGCCGAGCGGCCGCTGGGGTGGTGG
>DATEMW010000050.1:0-12527 GCA_035275385.1 Candidatus Methylomirabilota bacterium
TGCGTCCACACCGTGCGCATGAGCTCGAGCGCCTCGTCGCTCCGGCTCGCGCGCTCCTTGAACGGCACGCCGAGCGCCTCGAACTCGCCCTCGAGCCAGCCGATCGCGGCGCCCACGATCAGGCGGCCGCCCGAGAGGACGTCGACGCTCGCCAGGAGCTTCGCGACCGGGATCGGCGAGCGGTACGGCAGGATCACCACGCTGGTCCCGAGCGACACGCGATTCGTCACGCCCGCTAGCCACGGCAGGACGGCCAGCGGATCGAGCATGTCCTCGCGATAGATCACGGTGGCCTGCTCGGGCACGATCACGTGGTCGGTGACCCACACGGAATCAAGGCCGCGCTCTTCTGTGCGGCGGGCGACCTCGAGCATCCGTCCGACTTCGATCGGACGGCCGTAGTGCGGTAGACAGATCCCGAGCTTCATGCGGTCCTCCGGGCAGGCTGATTGGTGTGGCCGGCAGGGTATACTCGTTCGCGCCTCACGGCAACCAATCGACCCTCGGAGGAGCACGATGGCTACGACGAACCCGCGCGCCGCGCTCGACGTGTCGCGCCGAAACTTTCTCCGGCTGTTCGCGGCGGCCTCGGGCGCGTCGCTCGTGTCCCGCGATCCGCGCGCGGCGCTCGCGGCCGAGCCCAAGCGGGGCGGCACGTTGAGGGTCGGCTTCTACATCGAGGCCGCGACGATGGATCCGCACCTGTCCGGCAGCAAGATCGACCGGCAGGTCTACCACAACATCTACGAGCCGCTCGTCACGCTCGACGTCAAGCTCGGCATCAAGCCCGGGCTGGCCGAGTCGTGGCAGCAGCCCGATTCGAAGACGGTCGTCTTCAAGCTGCGGCGGGGCGTCAAGTTCCACGACGGCACCGACTTCAACGCCGAGGCGGCGCGCTTCAACTTCAACCGCATGAAGACCGAGCCGAAGTCGGTCCGCAAGGGCGAGGTGGCCAGCATCGATTCGGTCGACGTCGTCGACGCCTACACGATCAAGATCAACCTGAAGCGGCCCGACGCCGCGCTGCTGGCGACCCTGACCGACCGCGCGGGCATGATGGTCTCGCCCAAGGTCGCCCAGGAGAAAGGATCCGAGCTCGAGCGCAACGCGAAGGGGGCAGGGACGGGGCCGTTCGAGTTCGTCGAGTGGGTGAAGGACTCGCACCTGGTGATCAAGCGCAACGACAACTACTGGAACAAGCAGGGTGGCCCGTATCTCGACCGCGTGCGCTATCGCCCGATCCCGGACGACACCGTCAAGCTGCAGAGTCTCCAGACCGGCGAGATCGACGTGATGGACTACGTCCAGCCGCGCGACGTCGCGGCGGTCAAGGCCGACCGCAGCGTCGTGGTCGTCGACGTGCCCTCGCTGGCCGACTTCGCCTACCAGCTGAACCATACGCGCCCGCCGTTCACGACCAAGGCGCTGCGCCAGGCCGTCGCGTACGCGCTCGACCTCGAGCAAATCGTGAAGGGCGTGTGGCTCAACGTCGGCGTGCCGGCCAACGGTCCGATTCCGCCGACGAGCTGGGCCTACGACCGCGGCATCCCGCCGATCAAGCGCGATCTGGCGAAGGTGAAGGCGAAGCTCGCCGAGGGCGGACAGCCCGGCGGCTTCACGTTCACGATGACCACCAACAACATCCCGATCAACGTCCAAGAGGCCGAGGTGATCCAGGCCCAGCTGCGCGAGGCCGGCATCACGATGAAGATCAAGCTGGTCGACTCGGCCACCCTGATCTCGGACGGCAACAACAAGAACTTCGAGATGATCAGCTATCAGTGGAGCGGCCGCCCGGATCCCGACGGCAACACGTACCAGTTCTACAAGACCACGCCAGGCACCTCTCTCAACTGGTCGGGTATCTCGAACCCGCAGATCGACGCGCTGCTGGACAAGAGCCGCGAGGTCTCGAGCCAGGCCGAGCGCAAGAAGCTCTTCAGCGAGCTGACGAAAATCCTACAGGACGAGCTTCCGATGGTGTTCATCGTGCATCCGATCGAGCCCAAGGCCTTCAGCCCGAAGGTGCAGGGCTACGAGCCGATCCCCGACGGGATGATGCGATTCAAGGACGTGTGGCTGGCCTGAGCGCGTCGCGACCGCCCGCTAACGCCTGATGGGCCGTCTCGTTCTGCGCCGGCTGAGCGCGACGGTCCCCGTCCTGTTCCTGGTCACGGCCGGCGTGTTCCTGCTGCTCCATCTCACGCCGGGCGATCCGATCGACGTCATGATGGCCGAGTCGGTCGACGCGACCGTGAAGGAAACGCTCCGGCGCGAGCTCGGGCTCGATCGGCCGATCCACGTGCAGTACGCGGCCTGGATGGGCCGCCTGCTGCAGGGCGATCTCGGGCGCTCCATCCGGAACGGCGAGCCCGTCATCGAGAACGTGAGCCGCCGCCTGCGCCCGAGCCTCGAGCTGGCGTTCTTCGCGATGACGATCTCGCTCCTGGTCGCCTTCCCGGTGGGGATCGTGTCGGCGATCCGCCGCAATACCGCGATCGATCGCGCGGGCGCGACGTTCGCGCTGTTCGGCATCTGCATGCCGAACTTCCTGCTCGCCCTGCTGCTGATCTTCTTCTTCGGCGTCACCCTGCGCTGGCTGCCGATCTCGGGCTACACGGATCCGCTCGAGGAGCCGTGGAACGGCGTGCGCTCGCTGGCGCTGCCGGCGATCACGCTCGGGCTCGCGCTGGCCGCCGTCGTCACGCGCACCCTGCGCTCGAGCCTGCTCGAGGCGCTGACCGAGGACTACGTGCGCACCGCTCGCGCCAAGGGGCTCTCGGAGTGGCGCGTGATCTGGGGCCACGTCTTGAAGAACGCGCTGATCCCGGTCGTCACCGTGCTCGGTCTCCAGCTGGGCACCCTGATCGGTGGCGCGGTCATCACCGAATACGTCTTCGCGCTGCCCGGCGTGGGGCGGCTCGTGGTCGACGCGGTGTTCGCGCGCGACTATCCGCTCGTGCAAGGGGTCGTGCTGCTGATCGCGGTCGGCTTCATCGTGAGCAACCTCGTCGTCGACGTCCTCTATGGCTGGATCGATCCCCGGATCCGATCGCGCTGAAGGCACCGCACCGGTCGCGCGCTCGGCGCCCGATCCGGTGCGCGCACACCGGTGGCGAGTGCTGCGGCGCGCCGCGCGAGCCCGTCTGGCGCCGTTCGGCGCCGCGGTCGTCGTGCTGGCGTCGCTGGTCGCGCTGGCCGCGCCGCTCGTCGCGCCGTACGATCCGCTCGCTCAGGACCTGGGCGCCACCCTGGCGCCGCCCGGCCGCGGCCATCTGCTCGGCACCGACAACGTCGGGCGCGACGTGCTCTCGCGGGTGATCTGGGGCACGCGAGTCTCGCTGCTGGCCGGCCTCGTCTCGGTTGTGCTCGCGGTGTTCGCGGGGAGCGCGCTCGGTCTCGTGGCGGGGTACTGCGGCGGTCGTGTCGACGGGGTCGTGATGCGCGTGATGGACGCGGTGCTCTCGTTCCCGCCGCTGGTGCTGGCGCTGGCTCTCGGCGCCGTGCTCGGCGCCGGACTCACCGGCGTGCTGCTGGCCCTGGGGGTGGTCTACACGCCGACGTTCGCGCGGCTCATGCGCGGTCAGGTGCTGTCGATCGCCGCGCGCGACTACGTCGACGCGGCGCGGGCGCTCGGAGCGCCGGCCTGGCGAATCGCGGCGCGCCACGTCGTGCCCAACGCGATCAACCCGATCATCGTCCAGGCTTCGCTGAGCGTCGCGTTCGCGATCCTCGCCGAGGCCTCGCTCTCGTTCCTCGGGCTCGGTATTCAGCCGCCGCAGGCGTCATGGGGCAGCATGATCAACGCCGGGCGCGGATACCTGCAGCAGGCGCCCTGGATCGTCTTCGGGCCTGGCGCGGCGCTATTCGTGACGGTTGTGGCGCTGAACTTCGTGGGCGACGCCGTGCGCGACGCGCTCGATCCGCGAACGCGGGAGTGAGCCGACGCTCACCCTGCTATCTGGAGAGCTCGACGAGGCGGACGTCCACGCGTTGCCCCGCGAGCCGCGTCGCGCCCGCGTCGGCGTGGCCGTCGTGGCAGCGCCAGGCCAGGCGCATCTTCGCGTAGCCGACGCGCGGCAGCACCTGCTCGGCGGTGAGTGCCAGGCCCCAGATGATCGTGCAGATCGCAATCACGTGCGCAAAGCCGTAGCGGCTCTTCCACGACACGCGCGCGCCCCACATTCCCGCCACGAGCGCCAGGCCGACGGCCACCATGTAGAGGATCAACCACGAGCCGCAGGCGCGGTCGTACGGCCAGTACGGCAGCGCGGCGCCGAGCAAGACACCGAGACTGACACACGCCCAGACTCCGGCGGCCGACATGGGCGCCCGGATTGGCCCCACTCGCGACATCGGCCGCGCGCCCGCGGATGGGCGCGACACGTACGAGGTGTCGTGGGGCCGGAGCTTTCTGATCAGCGAATCGACGACCGCAGCTTCCTGGTGGCTGGAGGGGTCCCTCGGAATTCTGGCCAACGCTGCACCTCCACATACGTCTGCCCGGGCCGTTGTGGCGCCGACAGTCCAGTACGCAAGGCGGCTGCCAATCGAAACGTATGAAATCTTGCGGCCTTCGCGGTGCGGCCGACCACGCGAGGCTGCCACAGTGACACCCCTGGGTCGCGTCGTCCGACGCCGTCCTGACGCGGAGGGTGGCTAGCGGGAGATCGCGGCGAACAACCGGGCGGGTGTGACGGGCACCTCGCGGATCACCGCGCCGAGATCGGCGACCGCGTCCTCGACCGCGTTGGCGATCGCCGCCGCGCCGGGGATCGCGCCGCTCTCGCCCACGCCTTTGATGCCGAGCGCGTTGATGATCGAGGGATGCTCGTCGAGCGCGACGGCGAGCGGCGGCAGCTGGTCGGCTTTCGGGATCGCGTAGTCCATCAGGCTGCCGGTGAGGAGCTGACCGCTCCCGTCGTACACGACTTCCTCCATCAGGCCCGCGCCGATGCCCTGAGCGGCGCCGCCCTGCAGCTGAGCCTCGACGATCATCGGGTTGATGGCGCGGCCGGGATCGTGGACGATCGCATACGCGAGCAGACGGACCTCGCACGTCTCGACGTCCACCTCGACCGCGGCGGCATGCGTGCCGAACGCCCACGTGACCGTGTCGGGATAGAAGTAGGTGCACGCGTGCAGGCCGGGCTCGCCGGTCGCCTTGAGCGCCTTCGACTTCACCGCGGCGTGCGCGACGCGACCCAGGCTCACGGTCCGATGCGGCATGCCGACCACGTGGACCTTGCTCTGCTCGATGCGCACGTCCTCGGGCGCGCACTCGAGGATCTCGGCCGCGACCTTCGTGGCGCGCTCGCGAACCTCGCGCGCGGTCTGCGCGACCGCGGGCCCGGAGTTGGCGGCTACGCGGCTGCCGCCCGTGCCCATGCCGAAGGGGAACATCGCGGTGTCGCCCGCGTGGACCTGGACGTCCTCCCACGCGGCGCCCAGCTCGGCGGCGGCGATCTGCGCCAAGGTCGTCGCGTGGCCCTGGCCCTGCGCGGTCACGCCGATATAGACGTAGACCTTGCCACTCGGGTCGACGCGTACCGTCGCGCCTTCGTAGGGGCCGAGCCCCGTGCCCTGCGCGTAGCAGGCCAGGCCGACGCCGATGCGCCGAACTCCGCCCGCGCTCGCCTTCTGTCGGCGCCGCCACTCGTCGTAGCGCACGAGCGCCAGCGCCTTCTCGAACGCCGCGGGAAAGTCGCCGGGGTCGTAGGTGACGGCGACGCCGTCCTTGTAGGTGAGCCCCGGACGGTAGGGCATGTCGGCGGGGCGCACGAAGTTGCGGCGTCTGATCTCGGCCGGGTCCAGGCCGAGCCGGCGGGCGCCGATGTCCATCAGCCGCTCCATGACGAACACGGCCTCGGGCCGTCCAGCGGCGCGATAGGCCGCATTGAAGGCCTTGGTCGTGACCACGCTGGTGCCGGTGTTGCGGTAGTGCGCCACGCGATAGGGCCCGGGTAGATGATTGACCGTGTTCGCGGTGAGCCCGTCGCCCTGCAATGGATAGGCGCCGACGTCGGCGACGAACGTGCCGTCGATCGCGACGATCGCGCCGTCGCGCGCGAAGCCGATCTTCGTATCGTGATTCTGCTCGCGGTCGTGCCCCATGCACGCCATGTTCTCGCGGCGACTCTCGACCCATTTCACGGGCCGACCGAGCCGATGCGCCGCGGCGGCGACCAGGATCTCCTCGGGGTAGATCGGCCCCTTTGGACCGAAGCCGCCGCCAACGTCGGGCACGATCACGCGCACTTCCTCGACCGGCAGGCCGAGCGCTGTGGCCACGACGTCGCGCAAGGTATAGGGGCTCTGAGTCGACGAGGAGATCACGAGCGCGCCGGAGGCGGCGTCTTGATACGCGAACACGCCGCGCGTCTCGAGCGGGACGGCGCTGAGGCGCGGATGGCGCATCCGCTCGCGCACGACCAGGTGGGCGCCGGCCATCGCGCGCTCGGGGTCGCCCACGGCGCCCTTGGCCACGACCGCGGTGTTGTCGGGCCAGCCCTCGTGCACGCGCGCCGAGGAGGCCAGCGCCGTTTCGGCCGCCGGCAGCGGGGACAGCGGCTCGTAGTCGACCGTGACCGCCTCGAGCGCGTCCGCGAGCTGGTAGGCGGTCTCGGCGACGACGATCGCCACCGGCTCGCCGACGTGGCGGACGACGTCGCGCGCGAGCACCGGCTGGGCCCACTGGCGTCCCTTCTGCGTGCCGCCGTAGGCGGTCGGCATGACCGCCGCGACGTCGACGAGGTCGGCCGCGCTCCAGACGAGGGCGACGCCCGGCATCGCGCGCGCTCCCGCGGTGGCGACCTTCGTGAGCCGCGCGTACGACTGGGCGCTCCGCACGACACCCAGGTGCAGGGCGCCCGCACGTGTGAGGTCGTCGACGAAGCGTCCGCCACCCGTCAGGAGGCGCTGGTCTTCTTTCCGAAGCGGCGAGGAGCCGATCATGCTCGGACGAATCTACCACGCGCGCCCGAGCCTCGCCTCGGCTAGACTTTTTGCCGATGAGCGACGTCGCGCGCGTGTTCGCGAGGCTCACGTGGACCATGCTCGTGAGCAACCTGGTCGGCGCGGTGTTGACCTGGTTCTACTTCCGCTTCGTCGACTTCACGGCTCCGCAGTTTGGCGCGCAAATCTCCCGCGCCGAGATCGTGTTCTTCGTCGTGGCCTTCGGTGCGCTGATCTCGGCCGGTGTCGTGTGGGGCAGCCGCTGGTCGCGGCCCCTGAGTCGTCCCGACCCGGCGGCGAGCCCCGACCTGGAGCTCGTGCGGCGCCGCGCGATCATGGTGCCGTACATGTTCGCGGCCATCGCGTTCTCCGGGTGGATCGGGGCCGGCTTCACGTGGGGAATCATCTATCCGTTGATCTGGGGTTTCTTTTCTCCCGCGAACTCGCTGCGGTCGATCTTCGGCATCACCTGCGTGGCGGGTACCGTGACTGCCGCGCTGGTCTTCTTCGCGATCGAGCACCAGTGGCGGCGCGTGTTGCCGGCGTTCTTTCCCGGCGGCGATCTGAGCGCGGTGCCTCGCGTTCTGCGCCTGAGGGTCCGCACCCGTCTCCTGGTGATCTTCGTCATGCTGAGCGTGGTCCCGCTCTCGATGCTGGGAGTTCTCGCCTACACGCGTGCCGCCGCGCTTCCCGGCGTCACTCCGGACGCGGCGCCGCGCATCATCGAGAACATGCTCGAGTTCATCGTCTTCATCGTCGCGGTCGGCGCGCTCGCCGCCGTCGGGCTTTCCCTGTACGTCGCCGGGAGTGTGGCCGGGCCGCTCGGTCAGCTTCAGAGCGCCATGCGCGAGGTCGAGGGGGGCGATCTGGAGACGCGCTGCCCCGTGGTGACCAACGACGAGCTCGGCGCCGTCTCCGAGGGCTTCAACCGCATGGTCGGCGGCCTCCGAGAGCGCGAGTTCCTCAAGGAGACCTTCGGCAAGTATGTGAGCCGCGAGATCCGCGACGAGATCCTGGCGGGCCGCGTCACGCTCGAGGGCCAGGCACAGGAGGTCACGGTGCTCTTCGCCGACCTCCGCGACTTCACCCCGTGGGTCGAGGCCACGAGCCCGCGCGAGGTGGTGCGCGACCTCAACGCCTACTTCACCGAGATGGATCAGGCGATCCGCGAGCATCGCGGACTGGTGCTCCAGTTCATCGGCGACGAGATCGAGGCGGCGTTCGGCGCGCCGGTCGCCTATGCCACCCACGCGGAGATGGCCGTGCGGGCCGCGCTCGACATGCGCCGCCGGCTCGCGGACTGGAACGCCGCGCGTGCGCGGGCCGGGAAGACTCCTCTCCGCCACGGCATCGGCATCCACACCGGCTCGGTCCTGGCGGGCAACATCGGCAGCGCCGAGCGCCACGCGTACGCGCTCGTCGGCGACCCGGTCAATCTGGCCTCGCGGATCCAGAGCCTCACCAAGGAATTCGGCGTCGATATCCTGGTCAGCGGGGACACGCGCCGGCGCCTCGACGGGCGGTTCGAGCTCGTGGAGCTGCCGGCGGTACGGGTGAAGGGAAAATCCGTCGAAGTCGAGGTCTATCGGCTAGTGTGAAGCGGTCATGACGACGAAGCGAGTCCTCATCGTCGACGACGAGCCGGTCCTGATCTCCTTGCTGAAGGAGATCTTCGCCCGGTTTCAGCACGGTCACGCCTACGAGATCACCCCGGCGTACTCGGTGGTCGACGCGTACAACCTGCTCGTTCGCGAGGAGTTCGACCTGATCCTGCTCGACGTGGTGGTGCCGCGGATGGGAGATCCGTGGCCCTGGCTCCAGGGCCTGGACCTGCTCAAGCGCCTGCGCGTCCTCGGCGTGAAGGCGCCCGTCTTCATGATGACGGGCGTGCGGAACACCGAGAAGGAAGCGGAGGCGTTCATCGAGGGCGCCGCCGGCTATCTGCACAAGCCCTTCGACCTGCGCGAGCTCAATCGGCTCGTCACCCAGGCCCTCGGGTGCGGTCCGGCCGCGGACGCGGGGTAGGTCGGACGCGCTAGCTCTGCAGCCGATCGACGAGCGCGTTGAGCCGGTCGGTGTCGTGCGCCATCAGATCGAGGAACCAGAACGCGGCGCTGTCGGGATCGACCCGGACGACCAGCGCCAGCACGTCGATCGGCGTGCCGCCGTCGGGCGGCGTGAACTCGAGCTTGGCTGCCTGACCCGCCCGGAGCTTTCGGTTGACCCGCACCCTCATGCCGGTGGACGAGAGCTCCACGCACGTGCCGTCGATGGTGCCGTTCGAGGCGCCGATCCGTACGCCGAACTTGACGGCCGCGCGCGCCGCCGGGCGGCGCTCGAGTGGGTGCTCGCCGCGCTGCCGGCGGGAGAGCGCGAAGGGGCCGAGGTAGGCGAGGACCTGTCCCAGGCGCTCGAGCGTGACGGGCTTCCGGATGAAATCGAGCGCGCCGAGCTTGAGGCACGCCCGCGCTTCCACCTCGGTCGCGACGCCCGAAACGACGACCACCGGCACCTCGGAATCGCGCACGGCGGAGAGGCTCAAGAACTCGACCCCGCTCATGCCGGGCAGGCGCAGGTCGAGGAGAATCGTGTCCGGCCGCGCGGTGGGCAGGGCCTCGAGCGCGGCTTCGGCGCTGCCGACGACGATCGGCTGATAGCCGAGCTCGCCGATGAAGTCGCGGAAGATCTCGGCCAGCCGCTCGTCGTCCTCGACGATCAGGATGCGCATCGCGCTCATGACGTACTCACGCCCCAGAACACCGGCTCGGGCGTCAGCCGAACGCCGAAGCGCTCCTTGACCGCAGCCTGCACGCGCCGGGCGAAGCCGACGACGTCCTGCGCCCTGGCGCCGTCGCGCGCGACGATGGCCAGGGCGTGTCGGGTCGACAGGCCGACAGGCCCCTCGGCGCGGCCGCGCGTGTAGCCCGCGCGCTCGATCAGCCACGCGGCGGAGAGCTTCACGCGCCCGCCGGGCAGCGGCCAGCGGGGCATCGTCGGATCTCCGGCGCGCGACTCGACCGCCGCGAGATCGTCGGCGGCGATGATCGGGTTCGTGAAGAACGAGCCGCAGCTCCGTCGGTTCTCGTCGAGCGGATCGAGCACCATCGACTTGGAACGGCGGATCGCGAGCACGCTGGCGCGCACGTCGGCGATCGATGGCTTCTCGACACCGCGGGCGGCGAGGTCCTTCTCGACGTCGGCATAGCGGATCGTTGCCGGCCCGCGCGGTCTCAGGCGATAGCCGACCGACAGGATCACGTGGCGCCCCGGCTCATCGCTGCGGAACAAGCTGTCGCGGTAGCCGAAGCGGCACTCGCGGTTCTCGAAGGTCATGATGCGGCCGGTGGAGCTGTCGAAGGCGCGCACGAAGATCACCGTCTCGCTCACCTCCTGGCCGTAGGCGCCGACGTTCTGCATCGGCGTCGCGCCGACCAGGCCCGGGATCCCGCTCAGGCACTCGAAGCCGGCCCATCCCCGTTCGACGCTCATGCAGACCAGGTCGTCCCAGGGCTCGCCGGCCGCCGCGATCACCTCGACCGCTCCGTGCGCCTCGCGCGTGTGCACCCCGCGCAGCGCGATCTTCACCACGAGCCCCTCGACCCCTTCGTCGGCGACGACCAGGTTCGAGCCGCCGCCGAGGACCAGGAGCGGGAGGTTCCGGGCGCGCGCCCAGGCGTGGGCCTCGAGCACCGCGGCCTCGCTGCGCGCCTCGACGAGGAACCGGGCCAGGCCCCCCACGCCCAGGGTGCAATGCTCGGCCAGGCGGACGTTCTCGAGCGGGGTCATCCCTTTGAGAATATCGCGTCAACCCCGGCGTTCCCTCACATGCCGCGCTCCATCCGGGGGTCGAGCTGATCGCGCAGCCAGTCGCCCACTAAATTGATGCCCAGCACGAGCAGGAGGATGGCGAGCCCCGGAAACAGCGCCAGCCACCAGCCGGTCGTGATGTAGTTGCGCCCCTCGTCCAGCATCGCCCCCCAGCTCGGTGCCGGCGGCGGGATGCCGAGCCCGAGGAAGCTCAACGACGCCTCGGCGATGATGGTCCGGGCCACCGAGAACGTCGCGACCACGGTGACCGGCGGGAGCACGTTGGGCAGGATATGGCGCCAGATCAGATAGTGGTCGGTGGCGCCGAGCGCGCGGGCGGCCTCGACGAACTCGCGCTGCCGCAGTGAGAGCGTCTCGCCCCGCACGATGCGCGCATAGGTGATCCACCCCGTCACGCCGAGCACGAGAATGACGTTGACCAGGCTCGCGCCGAGGACGGCGAGCACCGCGACCGCCAGCACCAGGACAGGGAACGCGAGCTGCACGTCGCCCAGGCGCATCAGCGCGTCGTCGGTGAAGCCCCGGTAGTAGCCCGAAAGCAGCCCGAGTGCCACGCCCAGCACGCCGGCCACCACGACGGCGGCGAGTCCGACGATCAGCGAGACGCGCGCGCCGTAAAGGAGCCGGCTTGCGACGTCGCGGCCGAGCGTATCGGTCCCGAGCGGATGCTTGACGCTGCCGCCGGCGTTCCACATGGGCGGCGTGAGCCGATCGACGAGGCTGTTCTTGATGGGATCCGACGGCGCCAGCGCGGGCGCCAGGAGGGCCATCAGCACCGTCCCGAAGATGACGATGAGCCCGAGCACGGCGCTCTGGTCGCGCGCGAGCCGGATCACGTCAGGCGCACGCGCGGGTCGACCACCGTGTAGAGCAGATCCACGATCAGGTTGAGGCCGACGAAGATCAGCGCGAACACGAAGACGCCGGCCTGGATGACCGGAAAATCCCGGCCGGGCACGGCCTGCACGATCAGCCGTCCCATGCCGGGCCATGAGAACACCGTCTCGATGATCACGGCGCCGCTCAGCATGAAGCCGAGCGAGAGCCCGGTGACCGTGATCACCGGGATCGCCGCGTTCCGGAGCGCGTGCCGGTAGATCACGAGCCGCTCGGCCAGCCCCTTGGCGCGCGCGGTCCGGACGTAGTCCTGCTGGAGCACCTCCAGCATCCCGCTCCGGATCAGCCGCACATTCTGCGCCAGCGGCGCGGCGGCGAGCGTGATCGCCGGCAGGATCAGGTGGCGGATGCCGCCCGAGCCGAACGCGGGCAAGAGCCCGCCGAGCTCGACCGCGAACAACAAGATCAGCATCAGGCCGAGCCAGAAGCTCGGCATCGATTGAAGAAAGAGCGACCCCAGGCGGCTCGCGTGATCGATCGCGCCGTTCTTGTGCGTGGCGGAGACGACACCGAGCGGGATTGCGAGCACCGTGGAGAGCAAGAGCGCGGCGGCGGCCAGCTCGACGGTCGCGGGCCAGAGGTGCTCGAGCACCATCTGCATCGCCGGCCGCTTCTCGCGGATCGACGCGCCGAAATCGCCGCGGGGGACCGCGCGCAAGAACTCGACGTACTGGATGTGGAGCGGGCGGTCCAGACCGAGGTAGCGACGGGCCTCGGCGATCTCCTGCTGCGTCGCGCTCTGGTCTACGAGGAACGGGGTGGGATCGCCGGTCAGGCGGACCAGGAAGAAGACCGCGGTGACGACGCCCCAGAGCACGAACACCGCGTGCAGCGCGCGACGGAGCAGG